>JACOVR010000016.1 GCA_016177245.1 Candidatus Wildermuthbacteria bacterium
CACGTGGACCATGGGAAAACAACCTTAACCGCTGCAATCCTTCACGTGCTGAAATTGAAGGGTTGGGCAGCGTCGGAAAAAAGCGTTGACCAGATTGACTCGGCTCCGGAAGAAAAGGCGAGAGGGATCACCATCAATATTTCGCACCTGGAGTATGAAACCGAGAAGCGTCACTACGCGCACATCGACGCCCCGGGCCACGCCGACTACATTAAAAATATGATCACGGGAGCCGCTCAAATGGACGGCGCCATTTTGGTGGTGTCAGCTCCAGACGGCCCCATGCCCCAAACCAGAGAACACATTTTGCTTGCGAGACAGGTTGGCCTTCCTGCTGTTGTGGTGTTTCTCAACAAGTGCGACGCGGTTGACGATCCTGAAATCATTGATTTGGTGGAATCAGAAGTCAGAGAACTTTTGAAAAAGTACAACTTCCCCGGCGACGAAACCCCTGTGATCCGCGGCTCTGCGTTGAAGGCATTGGAAGCAAAGTCGGCAGACGATGAGTCGGCAAAGCCAATCTTGGATTTAGTGAATGCAGTGGATACGTATATCCCCGAACCCGTTCGAGAAATAGACAAGCCCTTCTTGATGGCAGCCGAAGACGTGTTTTCTATTGAAGGAAGAGGAACGGTGGTGACCGGCCGCGTGGAAAGGGGGGTGGTCAAAGCAAATGAAGAGGTGGAAATCATTGGCTTGAAGCCCACCACCAAGACCGTTGCGGTGTCGATGGAAATGTTTAACAAAACGCTCGACGAAGCAAGGGCAGGAGACAATGTTGGAATCTTGCTCCGCGGTTTGAAGAAAGAAGACGTAGAAAGGGGACAGGTCCTTGCGAAACCAGGATCGGTCACTCCGCACACCGAATTTGAGGGCGAGGTGTACGTGCTTGCCAAAGAAGAAGGAGGCCGCCACACCCCGTTTTTTACCGGATACAAACCCCAGTTTTACTTTAGAACCACCGATGTGACCGGGGACGTTACCTTGCCTTCGGGCACCGAAATGGTAATGCCCGGCGACACCGTGACGGTGAGCGTGAAGTTGATTCAGCCCATTGCGATGGAAGAAAAGCAGCGGTTCGCCATTCGAGAAGGAGGGAAAACCGTTGGAGCTGGAGTGGTGACAAAAATTTTGAAGTAGATTGTTCCGCATGCCCCCAAAGAAAGCACCTTCCAAAACCAAACCAGCAGAGCCAAAAGAAGCGCCCCAGCAAAAACTGCGCATCAAGTTGGCTGCCTACGATCACAAGGTGATTGACGCTTCGTGCAGGCAGATCATTGACACGGTGGTGCGAGAGGGCTGCGAAATCATAGGCCCGATTCCCTTGCCCACGGCAATACGAAAATATACGGTGAATCGTTCCTCGTTTATTCATAAAGACGCGCGAGAGCAGTTTGAAATGCGGGTTCACAAACGCCTCATTGATATTCCCAACCCAACCCCGAAGGTGATCGAATCATTGTCTTCCCTCAACCTTCCCGCCGGAGTTGACATCGAAATAAAAATGTAAAAAAGAGAACCGCCCCCAAGGGCGGTTTTCTGTTTATTTATTATCTTATTGTGGATCTTGACGAAAAGAAAAGAGGGAGTGCGCGCGCGGGGGTTGCGCCACACTCCCCTTAGTTTCGCTATGGGGGCAAGGAGGTGAACGCCCCTACTCCGTCCGGTGAACCCGATTGACGGTTGGGTATCACCAGTAGCAAGCGGCGATCTCCTTTCTCTCCCCAAAACGAACCAAATATAAGATACCATGAACCAAGCAAAACCGTCAACTGTTCCACCCAACTGGCTTTTCTTTTTCGTTGCCTAACTCAAATTATTGCTGCAGCAAGAAATTGAGTTAGGATTCTTGACTGTCGTTTTGCTTTACCGTATGGTAACTCTAAGCACATTAACTCTTTTGGAGTGGCGTATGAATGGATCATGGTGGAAGGAGGAAGAAGAACTGGTGCGTGTCATCGAGGCTAAGAAGCCCAGCCGTTTGCCCGATCCCGGGCAATGTGACGCATGCGGAATTCTTTTTGGGGTGGGGGAAGGCCAGTTGTACCATTCTGGGAACTGGATTCTCCACAGACCAAAGATACAAAATCCGAGCGAGTGGAATGGTCGTGGGCGCTTTGTCCTCGCGGAACGAGAGTTTCCAATGTTCGTGTGCCCTTGGTGCGAGGCGGCGACAAGAAAACGATCGCTGAACCTTTCTCAAGAATGGGCCGAAAGAGTGCGCAAGAGAGTCCGTCCAGAGTAGACGCGGCTCTCTTTTTCTTTGCGGAGATTTTCCTTGTTGACAGATTTTTTGAGGTTAGATATACTGGCACCATGAGTATACTGTCTATTCATGACGTCAGAGGAGCGTGACGGAAGAATAGAATAAGTACTAGCCATTTCACGCGGCGTAGTACCGCGTGTTTTGTTGGAGAAAAGAACATGAAAGCATTGTTGGGTAAAAAAGTCGGAATGACGCAAATATGGAACGAGCAAGGGAAGGTGGTTCCCATAACCCTGATTGAAGCAGGGCCTTGCCGCGTTCTGCAGGTGAAGACCAAGGAAAAAGACGGCTACGAGGCAGTGCAGATTGGCTTTGAGCAGCTTCCCCAAAGAAAAATAACAAAAAGCATGAAGGGCAAAGAATTTCGATATGTCAGAGAATTTCCCCCTGGAGAAGGAATGCAGGCAGGGGATACCATCAGTGCCTCGCTCTTCCAGGAAAAAGAAAAAGTACATGTTGCAGGTATTTCAAAGGGGAAAGGATTCCAGGGAGGAGTGAGGCGCTGGGGATTCCACGGCAGGCATTCCACGCGGGGAACCAAACACGAAGAGAGAACCATTGGTTCGGTTGGGGCCGCGCGTCCTTCTGAAGTTTGGAAAGGAAAGAAAATGCCAGGCCACATGGGAGCAGAAAGGGTAACCGTGAAAAACCTTACCATTGCCAAGGTTGATCCTGAAAACAATCTGCTTGCAGTGCGCGGAGCGGTTCCGGGAAGAAAAGGGATATTGGTAGAAATTAAAAGTGCGGTATGAAGGCGCCTTTGTACAATCAGCAGGGAGAGAAAATCGAACAAATTGCCTTGAAAAAAGAGATGTTTGAGACGCCGCTAAACGCTGATTTGGTGTATCAGGTGGCGGTTTCGCAAATGTCAAACAAGAGAAGGGCAATCGCGCACACGAAACATCGCGGCGAGGTATCGGGAGGCGGAAGAAAACCTTGGGCGCAAAAAGGCACTGGCCGCGCCCGCCAAGGTTCCATACGCTCGCCACTGTGGAGGCATGGGGGAGTGGCGTTTGGTCCAAGAAACAGCAGGGTTTTTACAAAAAAGATCAATCAAAAAATGCGAAAGGCGGCGTTGTCTCAAATTTTTTCAGAAAAGGCGAGGCAAAACCTCTTGTTCATACTTGAGCCGCCTGTCCTGCAAACGCCAAAAACAAAAGAACTTGCAAAGATATTCGAGAAAATCGTGCCCGAAAGAAAAACGGCTCTGTTCGTTGTTGCTGCGTCAGATAAGGCATTGATTCTTGCAGCAAGGAACATTTCGTTTGTGCAACCAAAAATCGTGAGTGATGTGAATGTGCTTGATCTGCTTCAGTCAAAATACGTTGTCATGTCAAAGCAGGCATTAGAAAAAATATGAAATTGCCGTTTTTCAAAAAGCAACCCTCCTTCGCTCCGCCAGCTGGCGG
>JACOVR010000012.1 GCA_016177245.1 Candidatus Wildermuthbacteria bacterium
TCTGAAGGATGGGCAAAATTGTTTCTTTGCTTATCGCAAGAATATGCGAAACAATTTCGGCAGTTGTTCCGGGATCCTCAATTTCTGCGGGAGACGCAAACGCAAAAGGAACCTTGTGGTTAGCAGCAAGCAGATACACCAAACCCTCTTTGTCTTTGGCAAAAATAGTGCCCCTTTGCCCCTTAGCAAAAGACACGATTCCCTGCTGGCCCTGGGCCAATGCCTTATAAAATCCGTGATCGCGGATCTGCAGAATATAAAGACGCCCCCCGATGGCGGCGCCCAGAATCAAAAAGAAAATAAGTATAAGAAGAATCCTTTTCATTCCCCTCGCGCAACGGTCCCCGCGATGATCTGAATATAACTGATATTCCTTACTTTTTCAAACTTCAGCGACTCTGCAAGATTTGCAAAGTGTGGCGCAGAAAAGGTTTTCGCAGCGGTGGCTTCCAAGAGTTTGTTCTCGTCTTTGAGAATTTGAAGCTGTTTTTCAGAAAGTGAGGCAGAATAGGCGCTTGCAGTAAGCCCATTCACCTGCAACACATAAAAAGCGAGAAAGAAGATGGAAAGGATGAACCCCAAAAAAATTATGTTTCTTTTGCGCATACTCGTAATTTTGCTGATCTTGATTTAGGATTCGTTTTTCGCTCGGGCCACGAAGCCGTGGCTGGTTTCTTGGTAAGCACCTTGAGCGATGGTTCGGAACGAAAGAATCGTTTCACGATTCTGTCTTCAAGAGAATGGAACGAGATCGCCGCGATCCTTCCTCCTGGAGACAGAACTGAAACTGCTTGAGGCAATGCATGTGTAAGATTTTGCAGCTCATTGTTGACTGTAATGCGCAATGCCTGGAATGTTTTGGTGGCAGGATGCAGTTTCTTTCTCTGGTACCATTTGGGAGTTGCGTGCGTAATGATATCGACAAGCTGAAATGTTTTTATGATTGGTTTTTCTGACCGTGCCGCGACAATTGCTTTTGCGATTTCTTGGGCAAATTGTTCTTCTCCGTATTCCTTGAAGATTCGTTCAATGTCTTGCCTTGACCAGAAGTTGAGAATTTTGGTTGCGTCCAGCAGATTGGCAGGATCGTATCGCATGTCTAAGGGTTCGTTTTTTTGGAAGGTGAACCCCCTGCCGCTTTTTTCCAGTTGATCAGATGACATTCCAAGATCGAGAAGAATGCCGTGCACGGGCCTGAACTTTTCTCTTTGAACAATATCTTGTATATGCGCGAAATTATCGTTGACTAGTATCAATCGCTTCCATAACTTTGCAGTTTGCGTTTTAAGCTTTGCGATTGCTTCTGTGTCCCAGTCGATTCCAAGTACTTTCCCCGTGGGCGCAGTCCTTTCAAGAATAGCTAGGGTATGCCCCCCGCTCCCTATGGTGCAGTCAATGAAATTCTCATCGGGCTTCGGGTCCAGGTATTTGATAACTTCTTTTTGCAATACGGGCACATGGCTCATACCCCTAGTTCTTTCAATCTCTCAGCTATATCTCCTACTTCCTGCTCTGTTTTTTGTTTGTATTCTTCCCATGCGTGCCCGTCCCAGATTTCAATTCGGTTGTAGAGGCCTGCCACGACAACCTTTTTCCCGAGTTTTGCGTATTCTTTGAGGTAGTCGGGAATAAGCATTCTCCCAAGGTTGTCGAAACCGACCTCCATGGCTCCGCTTAACATCAAGCGGCCAAACCCCCTGGCGTCTCGCTGCGCCAAAGGCAACCTGCTTAACTTGTCTGCCAATGTTTGCCATTCTTTCATTGGGTAGAGAAATAGGCACTGATCGAGCCCTCTGGTGATAACCGCCCGCTTGCCTAATTCTTCCCTGAATTTTGAAGGTACCGCAAGTCGCTTTTTCTCGTCTATTGAATATGTGTATTCACCGATGAACATATGGTTTTCCACAGAAACCTCGACTTATCCCCACATTTTTCCACAACTTGCCATTGATTTCAACATACCACCCACCAATCCCCTTGGTCAACCATTCTATCCCAAACAAAAAACTAGCTCTAAAACCGCTAGTTTTCCCCATGTTTTCCCCAGTCTTAAACATAGGATAACCATAACAAAACACAGCTTCATAATAGAGCTGTGTTTTCTTCTGCGTTTCGTGGACGACGTTAGAACCTGTTTCTCAAAAGAAAGGACCTACTCTTGCAATCTGATTGAGTAGGTCTAGAGGCCAAAAAGCCTTACGGTTCAGAGGTAGAAATTCACGAGAGCGGATACCTCAAGCTGTAGCGGGGCTCCTTCGGTAGTCTGCAACCGGATCCCCCACGGGAATGTCTCTATGGAGTCGGCCTTGATGCCAGAAAGAGTGAATGAGCAGGATTGCTCACCCCTCAAGAGTACCTGGCAAAGCTCCAAACGAGCGCGCTGCCGACAAGAGATGTTATCGTATTACAAACCTAACGGGGTGTATCACATGTATCTGAACCTAGACACTATGTGTGGAGGCGAGTTCAATACCTTTGCACCACCTCTACCAAAAAACCGCCTGCTTGGCGATTTTTTGGTGCATTCTATGCAGCGAGTAGTCCTCGCAATTCTTTTACTCCCTCTTCGAGCTTCTCTATTCTTCTCTTGTGGTCCGCAAGCATTAATTTTTCAATTCTGTCAAAACGATCGTACACGTGACCAAAATCTTTTTGAATTGCAGTAAAATAGGGGTCAACTGCTTCAACCACCACTTTCTTGATTTGTCTTAGATCTTCTTTTGTGAGAGGCATATCTGTATTATACCTTATCAAGAAGTAGTGTCAAAGTACCCCTTCTTATTTCTCCTTGATACGGCAGCCGAGAGATTGAAGCTTCAAGAGGGCTTTGGCAAGGTCGTTTTGCTGAATCAAGACGTGATCGGTTGAAAAGGCGGAAACCCACAAAATGCTTATGCCCTCTTGCGCCAAGGCGCCCGAGATCGTCGCAATGAATCCGACCATATCGATCGGAAGCAGCATATCGAAGGTAATGATTTTCCAGTCCTTGTCTGCCTCTTCAATATGTTGCTCGTTTTCCTGAAGTTTTGCCTGGTCAATGATTACCGTGTTTTCGTTTTTATCGTGTATGGCTGCAAACGCGCCCAAGATCTGCCCCTTTGCTTTCGCGATGGAAAACGTTTCCTTCCACACGTATATTTCTCCGTTTCTCAAATAGTCCTCAACTTTTCTCATGTTTTACTACAATTCTTAATTATTCAATTACGAATTACGGATTACGAATTGACTTTGTTTTACGATGATTTTCTAAGTATACAATAAGACCACCGATTTGTCTCGCCAGCTCCTCAAGTTTTTTGTTTAAAGATAGTTTCCATATAGGTAGTTCTTCGAATTTTTGTATATCATAAATCCGCAATGCGTAATTCGCAATTTTGAATCGGCTAATTTTGTAGCCGTTGCACCACAAAACTTGAAGGGTCTATTTCTACTCTGTCGCCTCTTGTGATGTCGCCACGCAATAAAGCGATGGCAAAGGCGTTTTCTACTTTGTCTTGAATCACGCGCTTCATTGGTCGTGCCCCAAACAAAGGGTCGTATCCCAATTCCACCAGTTTTTCTTTCAAAGGTTCGGTGACGACAAACTCAATCCCCTTTTCAGCAAGATTTTTCTTCAGCTTGTTTAGCATGAGTCCGACAATGTCGAGGAGATGCTGTTTGGAAAGGGGTTTGAAAAGAACTACCGAGTCGAACCGGTTCAAAAATTCCGGCCTGAAGATATTGTTGGCAAAAAGGTAGTCGCGCATTTTGTCTTTGAGAAGGGTAAAATCGGCATTTTCTTTGAGCGCCTGCAAAATGAGCTGGTAGCCGGCGTTTGAGGTTGCAATAATGATCGCGTGTTGGAAGGTGACTTTCCTGCCCA
This sequence comes from Candidatus Wildermuthbacteria bacterium, assembly GCA_016177245.1. Lineage (GTDB taxonomy): Bacteria > Patescibacteriota > Minisyncoccia > Minisyncoccales > UBA10102 > JACOVR01. Next base: position 3,863 of record JACOVR010000012.1, read on the forward strand.
GGCCGTCGGTAATGTGGCCTTCGTCGAGAACCTGCAAAAACAGGTTTAAAATGTTGGAGTGCGCTTTCTCGATTTCATCAAGAAGAAGTAAAGAAAATGGATTTTCCCGCACTGCGGTGGTGAGGAGGCCGGGCTGTGCCGGAGTTCCGAGCAAACGGTCAATGTCTTGCAGATTCTGAAATTCCGACATGTCGAGCCGTATCATCCGTTCTTCCGCGCCAAAATAAATGGCTGCCAGCGCTTTTGCTGTTTCGGTTTTCCCCACGCCGGTCGGGCCTAAAAACATGAACCCTCCGATCGGTCCTTTGCGCTTGGATATTTCTGCTCTTGCCCGACGCAGCGCAGACGAAACCTCCTTGACCGCTTCTTCCTGGTCGATGATGCGTTTGTGCATGTACTCTTCCAGTTTCAAAAGGATTTCTTTTTCTTGCGTTTGAAGTTCTCCCACCGGGATCTGGGTTTTCTGTTCAACAATTTTTGCCACGTGTTTTGGCAACAGGATTTTTTCATCGCTTTGGGAAAGATAGGTTACCGCTTCATCAAAAAGATCAAGCGCTTTTTTCGGAAAGGGAACGGCCTGAATGTATGTCCCCGCGTATTGCACGATTGTTTGGAGCGCGGGATAGGAGATGAATATTTTGTATTTTCTTTCTGCGCCAAAAACTTTATCTTCAAGCACCCGGAGCGTTTCTTCTTCTGAAATTTCGGAAACCTCAACTTTTTCAAGCATGGACAGGAGCGAGGGATTTTGCTCAATGTGCTGATGGAGGCCGGCAAATGTTGTGGTTGTAATAACGGGAAATTCGGGACTTTTAAGGTAGGGGGTTAAAAACCCTGTAATAGCCAAAAAATTATGCAGCTCCTCGACCACGAGAACGATATTTCCTGCGTTCACGACTTCTTTAAACATTTCGTCGAGCATGGTGCCTCTCTGGCTCGGGTCGGGAAACTGCGCAAACAGAGAGGGAAGATCGAGTTGGAGCATTCTCCGGTAGTTGAGTTTTGCCGAACTCTCTCCAAGCGTTATTTTCGAAGCAAGGTCGAAAATGATAGATTTGCGTCCGGAACCCGGCTCCCCCACCAGCAGCACATTGTTGATTTCTTCTTTCGAGAGAACGCGCTCCATTGCTTCAAGTTCTGCTTTGTGTCCCGCAACCCTGGGGAAACCGCCCACTTTCGCTATTTCAGTAAGGTCTGTGGAAAATTTATCTAGCGCAACGGTGTATCCTGCGGTCCAGTGCTTGGCCAGGGTACCGCGACGGCGCAGGTTTTTCATGGTCCAGAATTGTTTTGATTCTTTAATTTCTTTTTGGATAGACGCGAACCAGCGCGTAACGTTATCAACATCTTTGGGAAACAGATTTGCTTCAATAAGAAGGTTCTGCAACGCAACTGTCTTGTCTTTTGCAGACGTGAATTTTTTCTCGTTGAGAAGGAGACGCGAAAACACAAAGCGGCGCAAGAACGCGTTGCGTTCCAGCAGGAGAGGTTTTTCTCCTCGACTGCCGAGAAACAAATCCACGATCAAAATCAAAGCCCAACATCCAAAAATCAGCAACGCAATGCCGAGGCGCGTTCTGTTTTGCTGGTCTAAAATAAACAGGGCAACAAAAAGCCAAAATGCCCAATAAAGAATCTTTCTGATTCTAGAGAAGTTTGAATCCATAGTAAAAAGAAAACGCGATCGAGACGGGCAGCGCAAACCACCCGACAAAAACTAAAGCTCCCGCCGCCACGAGAAAAATTTCAACCAGTATTCCCACAAGAAGAACACTTGTTCGAATCGATGCTCCGATGATTCGTGAAATTAAATTGCTTACCAGCGCCTCAAACATTTTTCCCAGATTGAATCCCCTGCCCGCAGACCACTGGAGCCGGCGCCATGGCGAGAAATACGTTTGCAATAAAAGAGGTAAAGAAAAATAATTGAGTCCAAACCAAAGAAAATTCCTCCATCCCTTGAGTATTTCAAGGGGCATTGCAAAAAAATGCCATCTTGCGTATTCGATCAGTGCCATGGTGGGCGGCAGTGGACTCGGACCACTGACCTTTGCAATGTGAATGCAACGCTCTAACCAGCTGAGCTAGCCGCCCTCACGTATGCTCCGATTACGCTATCATACCTTAAACTTCGATCGATGAAAATATCTGACAAATTTCGTACATCTCGCAATTCTTGCGATAGCAAGAATAACAAGAAAAATAAAATAGGGGGGAGGTGTCTGTAGCATATGCTCGGCGAATACCTCGCACATGCTCCAGACAGAGCTCTCCCCTTTTGGACGGCTTAGTCGCCGTCCAGCCGCAACAATTGGAACGGCCGACTGCTCCCCGGCAGAAATCTTACGTACCGGGTGAGCCCCACCTCCCACTCTACTTTCTCGTGCTCAGGGTGAGTAACCCTGACGGTGGTTGGTGATTGGCCGTCCCGGCCAATCACTTCGAGTGCGTGGCGCCCGTAGGCGCCAGCAACCTCCACGATAGGCGGTGCCCCTGGCTCCTCTCACCTGGCATTGGATATCCCCAAAGGGCGAGGTCACCCTGCCGTGCCAGGGGTACTTGGCGATACGTTTCGAAGTACTCCCGAGTCGGTACTAATCGGAACCAACTCGGGTTCAGGGAATTCTCTTGAACTAGAACTCCCTCGCGCAGGCGCCATGCCTGCGTCGGGCCCTCGGCCCAGGCTGGGGGCTCTATAGACACGGTCACGAGGGACCGTGTCCAGAAGCTCCTGTACTGGCCGGCGGGACCGTACTCAACCCTCAGCCCCTTGGGGTGGGGCTGTTCCTCCGAACCTGGCTTGCGGAAGCCGGGCACGTTGACTATATCAATCAACGTCCCCAGCTTTCCGGCCCTAGCGGCATTGTCCAGGAGCCGGGACAAAAGCCCTGTAGTTCCTTCGTCAGTGACCTGACGAAGGGCCGTTGCGTGCAGGGATTGGCCCCAGAATAACTTCTCCCCCGCGTAGTGGAACAAAGCGCGGTAGCCCGCGCTCCTCCCCAGCTCCACGTAAACTGTCGCCCCGAAATGACCAACCCACGCTCGGGCCTCCACGAATGAGGCCCGAACGGTGGGCGCTGCCTCGAATGGCAGCGCCTGTCGCACGGTAAACCGTGCCTTCGGGCACGGTTCTGTATTAACTATAATACTTTCCATGAGTTCCTCCTTCCCCGGCGCTTACAGCGGGGAAAACTAATTCGGCACCCAGTGCCGCTAAGCCGATTCCTCTCTACAATGCGCCGGAGCGCTTCAAACCACTGCTCTTGCAGTGTAAAAGAAGACGAAGGCCATCTCCTTTTTCTTGACCTATTCAGGTCGCTATGCTCCTTCCATAGCGGCGAACTGAACACTATCTTTCTGTCATGCACTCCAAATCTTTCATGCGTTCTGAGTGTTTCGGGATAATGTCCATTTCGCCGCTCTGGAAGATTTCTCAAAGAGCTTTCCTGCCAAAATCCGAGAAATTATTTCTTGAACTTTGGTAGGAAGGAGAGGCGCAGACCATCTGCGAGAACTCTCCTTTGCTCATCCCTACCTCCTGGCGGGTCTCACGGAGGCCTTACGATGTGAGTCCTAGCGGTTCCTCCGCAGACTCCCCCGGGCGCGTTCTGTTAAGAGTCGCGCTACCGGCTTTCGTCTGACCCCTTGACTCTAAAAGGTCAGAGCCTCGTTCTTAACGGACCCGCCGTTTGGAGATCTGAATGAGCCGCCATTAGCCATAAATCTGATTATGGATAATGGCCGCCCATCCGTAAAATTTTTCTCAAAGAACTGTTCCCCACTCTTCAATCCTCCGATCGCTGGATCTGTCCCGAGCGAAGTCGAA
>JACOVR010000010.1 GCA_016177245.1 Candidatus Wildermuthbacteria bacterium
CCGTCGCAGGTAACGCAGTAGTGCACGCCCTTTGAAGTAAGCTCTTCTTCGTTGGGAAGGCCAAGATGTCTCCTTCTGGCTCCAATTGCTAAAATCACTGTTCTCCCTTCAAAGGTTTCTTTTTCTGTTTTTACAACGAAACTGCCTTCTTTTTTTTCGACTGATTGTGCTTTCTCTTCAAAGATTTTTGCGCCAACCAATTCTGCTTGTTTTCGCATTGTCAGCATCAAATCGCCGCCGTCAATCGTGATGATCCCCGGATAATTCTCAATTTTTCCTGCGGTTGATGTTTCTCCCCCAAACTCTCCTGCGATTACAAGGGTCGTCATTTGGTATCGCCGTGCATAGAGAGCCGCGGCAAGCCCAGCAGCTCCAGATCCAATAACGATAAGGTCGTATTTCATTGGTTTGTATTATACGATATCTGTGAAAATTTTTACATTCTTCATCTCGCGCATGATGCGAGCTGGCGTTGCGGCAAGAGTTCCCTGATCTGCAAGCAATTGTTCAAATGCATCCCGCTTTTTCTCTCCGGTGATATATGCAATAGAGTAATCGACCTGATCTCGCAAAAATGAAAAGGTTGTTGTGACCCGGAGGGGAAACTCATTTTTCTCTTTTGCATCGTATTCCGCCACCCAGCGGTCACCGTCGAATGCGACGCCCGGCATAATCCCCGCGGTGTGGCCGTCTGGCCCCATGCCCTGCGTAATGATTATTTTCCCATTGGGATTTTTCGCTTTCCATTCACGCAGTTCTCTCTTGAATCGTTCTGCAAGCTGCTGGATCGTTTCATTTTGCCCGATTCTTGCATCGATGAACGCTTTCGGACGAATTCTCTCAAAAAGCTGCGCAAAATTATTGACCGTGGGATCAGTGCTGTATCGTTCGTCGAGCACGGAAACCGTAACGTTTTTTCCTATCTCCAAACCATCGAGCAGTTCAAGGGAAGAACCCCCAGACGACAGAAACAGGGTTGGCACGCGCGAGTACGCATCCAATAATTGATTGAGCTTTTGTGCGGCCGCCTCCCTTGCTTTCTGCTTTGTCGAATATCGTTTCACCTCCATACGTATACCCTAATTTTCACGATCGTAAAAATCGCGTTATACCGGAATTTCTTTAATAATAAATAAACGAGCATACTCCCACAAATTGTACTCGCGAATCGCTTCTTCCGTTTCATGTTCTACCTTCTTTTTGGAAACCCATACACTCTTTTGAAACTCCTGGTATCCAAGGCATACGAGAACGCTGCGAAAAATATCTCTCATTTGCCGCTGTTTTTCCGGCAAGTCATACATCACCATCGCCATTTTTCCGTCGTTCCGTTTTTGGCATTCCGCAAGCTTCCAACGAATACGAAGCGCCTCTTCCCTGCCCCTTGAAGTAAGCAGAACGCCCTCTCCTTGAATTTTTATCACTCCCCTTCGTTTCAAATCGTACACCAGCTTGCTGAATTGTTGAGCTGATCGGCGCTTCTCATATTTGCGGCGGAGTTGTCGCAACTCCGGGTTTATCGCCTCTCGCATCCCCCTGGGCGCAAGAGCCCGGTGGAAATCGTTTAGTCCTTCCACCACCCGATAGACATCCCACAAAAATTGTTCAGTAAAAGGAAATCTCATGTCTAGATGCTTTTGTGCGCAATCTCCCCACCTATTCTAATTTCTACGATCGTAAGAGTTAAGATGTATCATGTTGATCCTTATTCCCTATGGCACTTTTTGATAGCCAATAACTTCCCGCGGAGATTGTCTCTTTACCGTCGCAATATCCGCGGCCGTAATCCATGCTGACATTGCTAACTTCCGCTTTTATTCTTACTGGCTCGCCCGCATCTTTGAAATAAATCGTCTCTCCTTTTTTTATCGCGTTCCAGGGCCTATACTTTACAGAGTACCAGCGTGATTCAATCTTTTTTTGACCGTTCAGAATTTTTTGAGTCAACCCCCAGGATTTTCTCATTATTGCAACATGTTGCATATTCTTGCGCGCCATGGCATTTCTTTGCCGTATAATTTCATCTGCGGCAATAAAAATAGTATGCCTTCATGCGCTTATTATACCGTATTCTTCACGATCGTAGAAATCAGGGTAGAGGACTAACTCTTTTTCTTTGGGTTTATGGGGTGGCCGCCGAAGACGGCACGCAGCATACTTAAAATCTTTCCTGCGTAGCTGGAAGTTTTCTTTGACTGCACTCGAAACTTGAATGCACCTTCAATAATGGGGGCGAAAACTTTCAATTCTTTTGCGGTTTTTACGGTCCACTCCCCTTCTCCGGTGTGCGCAACCGTTCCCGATGCTTCTTTGAGTTTTTCTCCGTATTTTTCAAATCCTTCCTGAATCCAGCCAACAAGACGGGAAGTGATAATGCTATTTGAATTGTATACTTTCGCAACGTCTTTCAAGGAAAATCTGAAGGGCGACTTTTTCAAAATCGTGAATCCTTCAGCCAGGGCCTGCATCATGCCGTACTCAATACCGTTATGGATCATTTTTGCAAAGTGTCCTGCGCCCGACTTGCCCATGTAGCCGGCAGGCGTGCCTGACAAGTTGCGAAATATCGGTTTACATTTCTCATAGATCCGCTTTTCTCCCCCAACCATGATTGCGAATCTCCCAAGCCCGATGGAAACAGGCCCACCCGAAACACCAACATCCAAAAAATGGATTCCTTTTGTCTTCAATTTCTTTGCGCGGCGCATAGAGTCCTTATAAAAGGAATTCCCTCCGTCAATCACGATGTCGCCTTTGTCCAAACGCGGAGCGAGTTGCCTCAGCGCATCATCGAAGGGTTTGCCGGCAGGGATCATGATCCAGACGATGCGCGAAGGGACAAGCACGCTCACAAATTCTCCGATAGTTCTCGCAGTGCCTTTTACCTTTGCGTCGAATGTTGCGACATCCCAACCTTTCCGTTTCAAACGCTTCACCATTGGCATGCCCATTTTCCCCAATCCAATGAATCCTATCTGTTTTTCCATAAAGGATGGGTACCCATTTTATAGATTGCAAGCGGGACTCTGTTTTGCTGCCACGTACGCACGACGGGATCAATGAATTTCCATTCAGCCATGATTTCTTCGGTACTCACGAACAGCGTCTGATCGCCTTGGATGCAGTTAAGCAGAAGACGCTCGTAGGCGTCTGCAAATTCTGCTTTTTCAAACGCCTTGCGGTAGTCAAAAGAGAACTCTCGCTCTTCAATCACCATAGCGGGCCCAGGTTTTTTTGTCCATAAAGAAAGGGAGATGCCTTCGTTGGGCTGGATATAATAGTGGAGGACGTTTTTGTAGTGTTTTTGTTCTTCCGGGGGGCACAGGCAGGGATCTGGGTGACGAAACACCACCTCAACCTCAACCTGGTCTTGGAGCATTGCCTTGCCGCTTTCTAACAAAATCGGCACTCCCTTCCAATCTGAAGTTTCGATGGCTGCTTGAATACGAAAATATGTCTCGGTTTGAGAATCACGCAAAACGTTCTGCTCGGTGCGGTAGCCGTCATATTGACCCCTGAAGCTAGAATGCAAAGCGAGCGCACGCAATACCTTTGCTCTTTCCTTTCTGACCGACGGGCCGTCGAAACGGCCCGGATTTCCCATACAAAAAAGCGCAAGCAATTGCAAGAGATGATTTTGTCCTACGTCGCGCAGGGCGCCAAGACCGTCGTACAAAGCTCCCCTTCCGCCAATCCTTTCTTGTTCAAGGAGCCGGATAGAAATGCTCTCAATTCCTTTGTTGTTCCAGGAATCCTGCAAAAAAGAATTTGAAAAACGGAATGCCAAAATATTCTGCACCGTTTCTTTGCCCAAATAGTGATCGATGCGATAAATCTGCTCTTCTTTGAAGAGTTTCCCCAGCATCTGGTCGAGCTCCTCTGCGGTTTCAAGATTTTTGCCAAAGGGCTTTTCTACGATAATTCTTGTCCATCCTTCTTCCGGAGAACAGGGTTTTGTGAGATCCGAATCGGCCAAATGCTGGAAAAGGGTTTTGTAGTGGGCGGGGGGAACGGCAAGGTAGAACAATTTATTCGAGCATACCCTCCATTCCCCGTCTTTCATGCCAAGAAATTCTGAAAGTTTTTTGTACCCTTCTTTTTCCTCAAAGAAACCTTGCTGGTAGAGAAAAAAACGCGGAAATTGCTGATCTCCCACCACATCGTTCACCCATTTCTGATACTCCCCATTCGACAATTCCTGCCTTGAAAATCCAACAACCTGAAAGAGATCGGGGAGTTGTTTCCGCGTATACAAATGAAAAAGGGCGGGTGCAAGTTTTTTCGCCATGAGATCGCCTGTTGCCCCAAAAATGACAAAAATGGTTGGAAGGGAATTATGATTTGCCATGGGATTTGATTCGTTCTTTTGCGATTTCGAGAGCAATATCGCGGGGGTTTCTCCCTGTCTTGAGCGCCTTTTCCAAGACCTCTCTTGTGCTCTGGATGATCTTGTGTTCCACGGTACGAAACATTTGCTTTGGATTATATCCCCGATATTCTGCGTATGAACTGATGACTCCTCCTGAGTTTGCCACAAAGTCGGGGACAATCATAATTCCCTTCTTCCATAATTCCTGTTCAATTCGTTCCTGCATGGGGATATTTGCTCCCTCGACAACGAGCTTTGCTTTGATGAATCGTTTATTCGAATCGTTAATGACGTCGGTTACCGAAGCCGGAATCAAAATATCGACTGGCACCTTCCAGAAATCTTCACGCGGAATCTTTTTGCCTTTGTAGGTTGCCCCTTCTTTTGTTGCAATCGCAACAATCTTTGCTCCCATCACCTTGAGATATTTTGCGGTAAAACTTCCCACGTTTCCAAAACCATGAAGGGCCACGGTCGCGCCTCTCATGGGAAGTTTTAAAAGTTCAGCCGCAACCCTTGTGGCGTGAGCGACTCCAAAGCCGGTGCTCCCGAATTCATGCGGAATGCCACACTGCTCCACGCTCCCCCCTTTTCCAAGCACCAGCATGCAGAGTTTTGCCGGTTTGCCAGTGGCGCTCTTCCAGTTTCCTGTTGCCTCCACAAACCACTGCATTTCTTTTTCTCCGGTGTTCACGTCGGGTCCCGCAATGTATTTTCGAGGGGTGAATATCTTTATGGCGCGGGCAAATGCCTGCATGAGTTTTTTCTTTTGTTCTTCCGACCCCCCACTCCAACGAATTCCTGCTTTCGCTCCCCCAAAGGGAATGCCGGCTAACGCGGTTTTCCAGGTCATCGCTCTGGCGAGCCGCCTCACCTCTTCCTCTGAAATATCGGGGGTCATGCGGATTCCTCCTTTCCCTGGGCCGAGCGTGGTGTTGTCAACAACCAAAAACCCCTCAAGGCCTATGGAAGGTTTATACACCCTCACCACATATTCCGGCCCCCATTCGTCAAAGGTATTTGAGTAAGGCATCGTAGTTGATGAAATTAAAAACCCGATAAAACCATGCGATCCACAATCCGAAATTGTTTGTTGCCATGAATCCGCCCAACAAAATCAAAAAGAGTCCCCCACTAATTGAAGCATAGTGAAGATATCTTTCAATCTTCGTGAAAAATGTTGAGGCCCAGCCGACAGCAAGAGCCACTGTTAAAAACGGTACTGCGAGCCCTAAAGAAAAAACCAAAAGTAAAAACGCGCCCTGCACCAATGTTCCAGAAAACGCAGCAAGCGTTAGAACGGCGCCCAAGATCGGGCCAACGCAAGGAGTCCATCCAAATGCGAACGCGCTCCCGAAAAGAAATGAACTTACGGGTCGCCCCGGCTGAAGATTTTTGACAAATGGCACGCGACGCTCTGCCAAAAGAGGGCGAAACGCTGGGACGTTTGGGAATAGAAGGAATAACCCAAACAATATCACAAACACTCCTCCAATTTGCGTTGCAACGCCGCGGTACTGAAAGAGCAACGCCCCTCCAAGGCCAACCAAGCTTCCCAATATAATGAATACCCCGCTGAATCCGATTACGTACAAAAGACCATTGAGAAAAATTCTCTTTTTATCAACTGCGGTTCCGCTAATAAATGCCAAGTATCCTGGCACCAGGGGCAGGGTGCACGGCGCTAAAAACGTGAGTATACCCGCGACGAACGCCGGGATTATGAGGACAGGGAATTCCATACGTCAAGAGTCGGGTGGCTTTCCATGGGAAGTGATTTCTATGTTGCAGCTTTTATGCTCCGTGCACCAATCTTCACATCGTTGTGCGAGCTCTTCTGTTTCATAACGATAGCCGCATTCCCCGCACCTATAAAATTTTTTCGATTCGTTGTTTGATTTCATCTTGTTTCATGGGGCCTCGCTTGTGATCGACAATGGTTCCCGTTTTATCGAGAAAGATGGTCTCTGGCATGGAAAACCCTCCGATGGTTCTATAAAAAGAATCGTCAGGGTCGAGCAGGAAAACAAGGTCTTGGGTAACCCCAAGAGCGTCGGAATATGATTTTGCGGTTTGCAGATTTTCAGCCCTGTCGATTGCAATAATGACAACCGTGTCGCCCAATTCTTTCTGCACCGCAGAAAAATCCTTTAGCTCCTCCCTGCAGAAGGGGCACCACGCCGCCCATGAATTGATTACCAAGGGTTTCCCGGCAAAATCAGAAAGCGCGATTTCCTTTCCTTCGTAGTCAGCAAAAGACAGAGAAAGGACTTTCTCTTGATTCGCCGGAGTTGGCAGAGAGGAACGGCTGGAACTCAAGAAAAACGCTCCTCCCGCCAACACCAGAAGTATGACAATGACAAGTATTACATTCCGCATATTATTTATACAGCGAAGTGTCGGGATGAGCGGCTGCCCACGAAAACCAGAACGCGCTAAAAGGATTTATTCTTTCCTCTCTCCCATCGGCCAACTTCTCAAACACCCGCACCACATCAAGCTTCTCATCATATCGTAGCACAAAGACAGTGCCGGCAAAGCTGTCTTCAATCTCGCCTTTTTCCTTCACCGCATCAGTCCAGTACGCTTTTGCTTCTCCGTCACGCACAATTCCGAATACAAAAGCATCGTTGGGTAAACGGATATCAGTCGGTTTTGCCAAGCTAAGCGCAAGATTCGTCGCAGAAAAATAGTCGCCGTAGGGGTTGCTGCCGTAAAATCTGACTGCCCCGGTGTCTCTTGAAAGAACCTGCCCCGCAGGAAACGCCTTCTTCCAATTGCCGTAGAGCATCTGATCTGAAGGGAACGCATGAAGCGTTGTTCCTGTCATCTCGCCCGCGATCGCCTGCCCCAGAATCTGAGACCACAAACTGTCGGTTTTCCTGTCGTACATCACAAGATTCGATTTCCAAAGCTTCCCGGAAGTTCCAAACTCCACCCGCTCCCCTTTTACCAAAGGATCAAATATGAAACCGGTTAAACAAAGGGGGCAGTACGTTACCAAAATCCTCTCTCCTTCTGCCGTGTCGTTCAGAATCTCGTGCCACACAAGAATCTGATAGGGATAGAATCGATGCGTATTGCCTCTCGAAAACGCGATCCCCGGTTCATTATTACTAAGCCACTTATCTGCCTCTTGAATTGGAATGAACTTTGGATTGTCTATAGAAGGAATTCCGTCTTTGGGCGGACCTCCGCTTATAATTTCTTCCGGCGGAACGCTGTATTGGGTTGAGGTTTCGCTAAACATGGATTCGTTTGGAGTTCGTTTCTGAAGGAATACAAGTCCAACCACGCCCAACACCGCTACGATCAAAATAATTATTCCAATCCTCATTTAATCCCGAGCAATTGGGAAAGTTTTGGCTTGTCGAAGCCCACGATCACGTTCCCATTGACATCAATCACCGGCACCGCAAGCATTCCCGACTTTTTCACCATTTCGTCTCGCGCGGCCGCGTCTTTCGCAACGTCTTTCTCTTCGTAGGCAACATTGTTCTCTGCAAAAAACGCTTTTGCCGCTTTGCAGTATACGCACGTGGGAGTGGTGTAAATAGTTACTTTAGCCATATGATTTATAGTATAATTCTCATGATGCTTTTTATCAACGGATCCTTCTTTCGCAATCCGTAACAGATCATTTTCCCCATTCGCTCTTTCTCTACCAGGCCGACCACTTCCATGATTTTAAGCTGGTATGACGTTGCGGGAACCGAAATTTTAAAGATTTTTGCAATGTCGGTAACGCAAAGATCCTTCTTTTGGGCAAGGAGTTGGAATATCTTCAGTCGCGTCTGGTCTCCCAGAGCTTCGAATACGAAAGGGATGCGTTCCTTAGGAATCATAGTTAAACGTTTCTATAACTATTTAAACAATATCATACGCCATAACCCTTTGTCAAGAGCATGCCCGACGACTAGACAAAAGAAAAACTGAATGGTATAAACACGGCAGAGTACTTACAAGGAGGCAGCCATGCTGGAAGAATTCTGGGTCGTAACCAAAACCTCAATCTATCATGTCGTCTCGAAGGGCCCCGATGGTCATCCGGCTGCCAGGAAAATCGCACTCCGGGGAATAAGCGAAATCCCCGTGGGAGACAAACTCGAGGGCGGAACGATGATCGGCATCTGCACGTTTCTTCTTGCTTTTATCGATGAGAAATACGGATGGCTTAGTCCGCTCACCGGATTCGAACGAGAACCGGGGGAGGTAAGCAAACAGTGGTGGGGAGAGCGAACCTCTCCCATTGTGGGTCTGTTTCTATCAGAAGACGAAGCACGCAAGTGCTTCGAAGAGAAAAACCTGCGGCCTCGCGATCCACGATGGATCGAACAGACCAAGACAGTGGTGCAAGCCATTGGAAACGAACACCCAGCATTTGTAATCTCACAGACGAAAGGCCTAAGACTCTTCGAACCAGGCGAAATCAGCCCGTGACCCACGGGCTTTTTCTTTGCGATTCCTTCCGAACTGTTAGAAGTGCTACAATATTACACCATGGTAGAATATTGTAGCAAAACTCAAACTATTGCTGGAACAATAGAAAGTTCTTTAAGAAAACAAAACCGCCCCGCACTCGAAATTTCGAAATATCGATATATCGAGGAGGACGGCCTTGTGTTGAAGCGGCTAGCAGCTGCAGTTTGCCTGGGCTTCGTTGCACGCCGAACACTTTGGCATGCAATGATCTGAACCGCAGGCATGGGTCGCGTCGTGTTCTGCTGACTCGACTCCGCACATGTCGCACTTATAGCCCGCGGTCGGCCCGCTGCACTTTGTGCATTTTTCTTCCATATAGTTTATTGTATCCCTTCAAGCATATATGTCAATTAAAAATTCACCAATGCAATCACAGTTTGGGAAGTTACCTCCACCACTCCCCCCGCAATGGGGATTTTTTGGCGCGATCCGTCTTCTTTTTCAATGACCATGTCCCCTTCTTTCAGCGCAGAAACCAAGGGAGTGTGCTGGCCCAAAATCTGAATCTCGCCGTCTGCCGCAGGGGCGGTGAGGGCAACGGCTTTACCTTCAAAGATAGTCCTATCAAGAGAATAAACAGATAAAGGAAACGTCATGGTGATAATCGCTACGAAATACGAAACAAGTACGAATATACGAAATATGATAAATTGTTGCTATAGCAAGTAAATGTCATATAGTGGTTTTTCGTATATTCGTAAAAAATTCGTATTTCGTAGC
>JACOVR010000021.1 GCA_016177245.1 Candidatus Wildermuthbacteria bacterium
GCCAGAATCGGTGAATACCATGAAGGCGTCGTGCGTTAGGCAGTACAAAAAGAGCTCCACGATGTCTTCGCCCATGGATATCATTCCCACGATGCCTTTGCCACCGCGCTTCTGGATTTTATAGGTTTCAGGGTTGATGCGCTTGATATACCCGCCTTGCGTTAAGGTGATAATGGTGTCTTCTTGCGGAATAAGATCTTCTTCTGCGACTTCTCCGAGGCCTTGCGCCACCACTTTTGTTCTCCTGTCATCGCCAAACGTGTCTTTTGCCGCGAGCAGTTCTTTTTTAATGACCTCGTCGATCTTTTTCGGGGAAGCAAGCAACGCAGACAATTCTTTGATTTTTGCCCTGATCTGTTTTAACTCTTCTTCGATTTTTGCCCGCTCCAACTTGGCAAGCTGTGCAAGTTTTGTTTCCAAAATGGCATTTGACTGAATCTCGGTCAACTTGAAACGCCTCATCAAGTTGTTCTTTGCGTCTTCCCGGTCTTCTGACTTCTTGATGATGCGGATCACCTCGTCGATGTTGTCGAGCGCTTTCCACAGACCTTCCAAAATATGCTCGCGTTCTTTCGCTTTCGTAAGTTCCCATTTCGTGCGTCGTGTGACCACTACGCGCCTGTGGTCCAAAAAATATGACAGGATCTCGTCGAGCGACAACACCTTTGGCTGAATGCCGTCAACCAGGGCAAGGAGATTTAAATGGTAGGTTTTCTGCAGGTCTGAAAACTTGTAGAGCCGGTTGAGAACCTTCTGGGGCTGGCTGTCTCTCGCAAGGTCAAAGACAATACGCAAACCCTCTTTGTCTGATTCGTCTCGGATGTCTTTCACGCCGTCAATCTTTTTTTCCTGCACCAGGTTTGCAAAGTGCTCCACAAGGGAGGATTTCGTGAGTTGAAAAGGAATTTCCGTGATGACGATCTGGGGGGTTTTGCCCTGCCCTGAGTTTGTCGAGGGGTCGATCACTTCCGCTTTCCCGCGGATCACAATGGGCCCTTTGCCTTGAGAATATGCCTGGATGATTTCTTTTTTGTTGTAGATAATGCCTCCGGTTGGGAAGTCGGGCCCCTTGATGAATTCAAACAGGTCTTCGGTGTCTGCCTTTGGGTGCTCTAACAAATACGCGAGCGCATCGATAAGTTCGCCGAGATTGTGGGGCGGGATGTTGGTTGCCATGCCAACCGCGATTCCCAGGGTCCCGTTGAGCAACAGCTGGGGAAGCGGCGAAGGCAACACCACTGGTTCTTTTCTGGTGGCATCATAGTTGTCTACAAAGTTCACCGTGTCTTTCTCAATGTCTTGCAGCGTCGCTTCTCCGACGCGAGACATCCTCGCTTCCGAGTATCGCATCGCCGCAGCAGAATCCCCGTCGATCGAACCAAAGTTGCCCTGACCCTGAACCAAAGGGTATCTCATTGCAAAATCCTGCGCCATGTGGACCAAGGTATCGTATATGGCGATGTCGCCGTGGGGATGGTAGCGGCCGATCACGGCCCCCACTACGGTTGCCGACTTTCTGAACTTTGCCCCGTGCGTGAGGCCTTCTTCATGCATCGCGTATAAAATCCTCCGGTGCACGGGCTTCAGCCCGTCCCTGACATCGGGAAGGGCTCGTGACACAATCACCGACATTGCGTAGTCCAAATACGAGGCTTTCATCTCCTCTGCGATTTCCCGCGGCTGCACCGAACCAATGGCAGAAGGTTTGTTGTTCATGGAGACAATACAACTACCTGGGTTTCTTCTCCGCTAAGATCTTTTGCCTTCACGGTCAGCTTTTCTTGCGGCTGAACTCCTTTGGCTCCCATTGCTTTTAAAAATTCTTCGGGGCCTGCCAGCGTAAACTTCAATTTGGGAATTGCGTAGTGCATGGGGATCACGATGCGCGGCTCTAACTGATGAACAATGCCAACTGCTCCCTTTGCATCAATGGTGTACACTCCCCCGACCGGTATTAAAAGAATGTCAACGTCGCCGATGAGTTCCAGCTGCTGGGAGGTGAGTTCCTTTTGCCCCAAATCGCCAAGATGGCACACCTGTATGTCTTCCCCCTCTATGCAATAGATCGTGTTGAGACCTCGTTCCTTCCCCTCGCTTTGATCGTGATAGGAAGGAATGCCCTTAATAAAGACCCCTTGAACTTCGTATTCCCCTGGATTTGCGATAACAAAAGGGGGCTTGCCCTGAGCTTGTCGAAGTGCCTTGGCATTGTTGTGGTCTGCGTGGTCGTGGGTAAAAAGCGCAATGTCTGCATCCAAGCTCAACTCCCTCAATCCGGTAAAGGATCCTGCATAGGGGTCGATCACGATTTTAAGCGGCTCTTCCTTCGCCCTCGAAATCAAAAGTTGAAAGCATGCCTGGCCCTTCCAAATGACTTGCATACGCATCCAGTATAGTGTATATTGCACTACATGTCATTAGTCGCCGTGGAAAACAGGCAAACCATCGAAATGGTGAAGCCCCTCAAGGCGGGCGATATTGTGGAGGGAACCGTGATTGGCATTGGACGATCTGCCGTGTATTTGGATTTGGGCCCGCAGGGAACAGGCATTATCTATGGAAGGGAATTTCTGCAAGAGAAAGACACCCTGCGCCAGGTTCAAATCGGAGCAAGGCTCGTCACCAAAATCGTTGACCTTGAAAACGACGAAGGATACATTGAACTCTCCCTGGGCCAAGCAGGCAAAGAACTCGTGTGGAAAAAACTCAACGACCTGAAGGCAACAGAAACCCTGTTCAAGGTTGCGGTGGTGGGCGCAAACAAAGGAGGGCTTCTTGCAACGGTTGAAGGAATGCAGGCGTTCCTGCCCGTTTCGCAACTCTCACAAGAACACTATCCAAAAGTGGAGGGCGGCGACCCTAACCAGATCCTCAAAGAACTCCAAAAATTCATGGGCCAAGAACTCGAGGTTGAAATTTTGGATCTTGATCCCAAAGAGGGGAAAATCATCCTTTCTGAAAAATCAAAAGAAAAGAGCAAACTCAAGGAACTGTTAAAAAGTTACACTGCTGGAGATGTTGTAGAAGGAGAGATCACGGGCATTGTGGAGTTTGGGGCCTTCATGAAATTTAACGAAGTTGAGGGATTGATCCACATTTCAGAAATCGACTGGCAGATCATTGACGACCCTGCGAAGTTTCTTGGTGTGGGAGAAAAAGTGAAGGCGAAAATCATTGACATTTCAAATGGAAGAGTGTCGCTTTCGTTAAAAGCGCTGAAAGAAGACCCGTGGAAAGAGATTGAGAAAAAATATAAAAAGCTCGATGTGGTGGAGGGCAAGGTCACGAAATTGAATCCGTTCGGCGCGTTTGTGGAGGTGGAGCCCAAGATTCAGGGCCTGTGCCACATTTCAGAATTCGGAACAAAAACAAAAATGGAAGAGGTACTGAAGATTGGGGAGAGGCATGCGTTTCAGGTATTGGAACTGAACCCAACAGAGCATCGCATGAGTTTGCGGTTAGCTACCGACGCATCCGCCGCCGAACCAGCAGCAGAACCGCAGCCGACACCCCAGCCAGAGCACACGCCGGAATCACAGGCGAATTGAGAAGTTCGAATTTTGAATTTAGAATTTGGGATTTGTTTCGGATTTCGATATTCGAATTTCGGATTTGTTGAAGTTGAATGCCCGCGCTGTTGGGTGCTCGCGGAGTGCCGCCGATTTCTGCGCTTGTCTGAAAACCTGACGGAACCCGTTCAAGGGTTCTTTTTGTTTCGTTGTCGCCTGCGGGCCAGCTCGATCTCGCATCGATTTCATCAACAATTTGTCCTGCGCTGTTTTTCAAAACAACTCTTTGCCCAGAATTCACGAACTTGCCCGCAAGATTCGCGTAGTTCAAGTCGATATTTTTGATTTTGTCTGACGCGCCAATGAGGTAATATCCTTTGGGCGGAATGTTTCCCTGCAAAGAAATTTTAAAATCGAGTTTGTCTCGATACAACTCCAGCGCCCAGCCATTTAACAATTCAACAATATCGCCGTTATTGTACAGTTCGATCCACTCAAGACGCCACCAGTTATTCTGCCCAACATTCTCCACCGGGCTCCCCATCCAGGCTACCTCGTTGATAACAATTCCGGCGTACAAAATATTTGACAAAATTTTCATAGTATGGTATGCATAATGCCAGCAATGGGAGCTCTGTTCCCACTTATATCATAATTCAAAACAGCCGAGAAAACGAAGAGGAGGAAAGCATGCCAAGGGAATTCGATCCCGATGAAGCCGCTGATCGTTTGGTCGAAAATGGAATAAAGGTCACTCGGAAAAATCCTGGTGACCCCGACGGCCAAGATGGAGCCCACGTACGGGGAAAAAAGAACAGGGGCGCAAGGAGAAAGGAAGGAGGACCGAAAACAATGGCACTCGCAACACCACCGCCCCCGGCTGTGTCGGAGAAGCGCATCAGGCGGATAGCACCACACGCAGGACGGCTGCACCTTGATGAAGTATGGGGTGCAGCTCTCCTCCGTATCTTTCCGGCAAACGCAGAGGAGGTGTGGCCCGGGAGCAGCACTGCTGACTTTCGGCCAGTCGATCCCACAGAGACAGAGAACACCCAAAACATTGCGGATGATCCAACGGTTCTGAAGCTCGGCTGGTCTTTGCCGCAGGGAACCGTCAGAAACGAAGTCGTCGACGAACACTCCCTCCCCGAGAAGCAACGAGAAAACCAGTGTGTCGCCACTATGATGGCAGACCAGCTCAACCTCACGCCTCGCCAACGCTGGCTCATCGAGCCCCTGCTCGGGGAGGTGCTAAGCCACGATAAGTCGGGCAAACAGCAGGGGCAACTTCATCTCGCCAATATCGTTCAAAAAGCGATCGACGAGAATGACTGTACCACCGCTCTAAACCTCGTGACGCAGTCGCTTAGACTGATGGTCGCGGGCAGAGAACGGTACCTCGAAAGTCGGGAGCGCGTGGCACCCAAAGCTGTCTGGACGATTGGGAACATTGAAGTCCATGTCATCGATCCGAGCGACCAACACAACGACATTCTCGACGTACTCGTGGCAAACCGCCGAAATCATGGTGCATCGATGGTGGTCCTGCGCGACAGCAAGGGCCATATCCAGATCATCGACGCCGCGAACAAACTCATGGCCCAGATGACCAATCTGGCCGTACTCGTACGAGTGCAGGAACGCGCTCTCGCAGGCAGAAACGATCTCCTGCCACTCGCTGTCCTGCGGCAGACCGGTACGATTGCAGACCCCGATCCCAAGAATCCCCGTTGGCATTTCTCTGACGGCCCAAGCGGCGGCCGCAACTTGCTTAACGGAGGAGAGGCACGGCCATGGGTTCCCGCAACCCAGGTCATCCTTGCAACGCTCAAGAACCTCATCGCTCACGCCTTCGACGAAGCGTGGATGAGGGGCTGGAAAGGGAAGTATTTCCCCGGCCAGTAAGGGCGCAAGCCAAGGGGCCCCAACGCAGCCAGCGATGGGGCCTCTTTTTTTTCTCTAATGTTTCTGATAAGATAACTTCGCAATGAGAAACCTTTCGAAAAATATTGTGGCGGTGTTTGTGATCCTGCTGCTCTTTTCAGTTCTGTTTTCGCTTTTTGCAAAGCCGTTTGAGGCGCCAAAAACCGTTTCCCTTACCCAGTTGGTTGCGGACATTAACGACGAAAAAATTCAGAAACTCATAGTAACTGGTAGTAATATTGCGGTAACCTACAAAGACAACTCCGAGGTTGGCGCAAAAAAAGAAGCTGATGCGGCATTATCTGAAACCCTGCTCAATCTGGGCGTACAGAGAGAACGGCTGCAGAACGTAACCATAGAACAGCAAGAGCAAACCGACATTTTCACGTGGCTTTCGCCCCTCGCGTTCATCATCCTGCCCATCTTATTTTTCCTGTTTTTCTTTTTCTTCATATTCCGCCAGGCACGGGCAGGGCTGGGCCAGGCATTTGATTTCACACGATCGCGGGCGCGTCTCTTTGGCGCAGAAGGCCATCCCAAAGAAAAAGTAACATTCAAAGACGTTGCGGGATTGAAAGAGGCAAAGGAAGAGCTGGAAGAGATTGTTGATTTTTTGAAAAACCCAAACAAGTACCTCCAGATGGGAGCAAAAATACCCAGGGGAGTTTTGCTTGTGGGGCCGCCGGGAACGGGAAAAACGCTTTTATCTCGCGCAGTCGCAAGCGAAGCAGGAGTTCCTTTCTTTTCTGCGTCGGGTTCTGAATTTGTGGAACTTTTTGTGGGTGTGGGTTCCGGAAGAGTTCGGGACCTCTTTTCAACTGCAAAAAAGGCGGGAAGGGCGATCATTTTCATTGATGAGCTCGACGCGATCGGAAGAGTGAGGGGCATGGGATTCACGGGCGGCCACGAAGAACGGGAGCAAACGCTCAATCAGATTTTGGTGGAAATGGACGGTTTCGAAAGAGACGACACCAGAATCGTGATGGCTGCAACAAATATGCCGCAGGTCCTTGACCCTGCATTACTTAGGCCGGGAAGATTCGACCGACGAATTGTGCTCGACCTCCCCGACGTTGCAGACAGAGAACAGATTCTCAAGATCCACGCAAGAAACAAACCCCTTGCTTCATCGGTCCATTTGAGAGAAGTTGCAGAACGGACCCCGGGATTTTCGGGGGCCGATCTTGAGAACTTAATGAATGAAGCAGCGATTCTTGCGGCAAGAAGGAATAAAACACAAGTTTTTCAAACAGAACTTTTAGAATCAATTGAAAAAGTGCTGCTGGGTCCTGAACGGAAAAGCCATGTGCTCTCTAAAAAAGAAAAGGAGATTACTGCATATCACGAAGCAGGCCATGCATTGGTTGCTGCCTCTCTGAAGCATACCGATCCCGTGAGAAAGGTATCGATCATTGCGCGTGGAAGAGCAGGCGGCTACACCCTAAAACTTCCTGCAGAAGACAAACATTTGAAAACCCGGCTTGAATTTTTAGACGAACTCGCCGTTTTGATGGGCGGATACTGCGCGGAAAAATTGGTTTTCAGAGACATTACCACGGGCGCAAGCAACGACCTTCAGCAGGCGTCTGACATTGCTGCCAGCTTGGTAAAAGAATTTGGCATGTCAGAGAAATTAGGACCGGTCACATTTGGAGAAAAAGAGGGCTTGCCGTTTCTTCCCCACGAGAGCACGGGATACGGCACGTATTCTGAAGAGACAGCAAAAGAAATTGACCGAGAGATTTCCCATTTGGTGGCTGGCGCGCAAAAAACCGCTGAAAAGATTCTTCGGCAAAAAATAAAGACACTTGCGAAGATAGCCAAGGTTCTGATAGAAAAAGAGACAATCGAAAAAGAGGAATTTGAGAAGCTAATTGGCAAAAAGCGCGCGTAGCCCCGACGCCCGACTGTAAAGTCGGGGTCGGGGTCCCGACCTCCGACGCTTTGGTCGGAGCGTCGGGACTCAACGGCAGAGCATTACTATGGCATGGGTATACATTCTGCAAAGTACTAGGGATGATAGATTCTATATCGGCAGCACCTCTAATTTGACACAACGGCTTAGGCATCACCTTGGTGGTTTTACCCCCACAACTAAAAAATTTGGTAAGGTTAAATTGGTTTTCTCGCAAGAATATCCTAACCTGAAAGAAGCCCGGTACATAGAGAAAAAATTAAAACACCTGAAACGAAAAGATTATATTGAGAAAATAGTAAGAGATGGAAAAATAAGAATGGGCGCGTAGCTCAACGGCAGAGCGATCGTCTTATACACGATTGGTTGTTGGTTCGAATCCAGCCGCGCCCACCATGGGCGGTTAGCTCAGCCCGGAGTGAGCGCTTTCTTGACATGAAAGAGGTCACAGGTTCAAATCCTGTACCGCCCACACCCCGACAAGCTCAGTGTAAACCTATGTTGAAAATTCTCTATGAAGATGATACACTCTTGGTTATAGAGAAGCCAGCCGGGATTGACGTTGAAGAAATCAAGAGGTTCCTTCCAAAAGACGCAACGCCGGCACATCGGCTCGACAAAGACACATCGGGAATCCTCTTGGTTGCGAAAACCAAAGAAACGCTCGATTTCTTTCACAAGCAATTCAAAGAAAGAAAGGTTGAAAAGAAATACGTCTGTCTGGTAGAAGGAAGCGTGAAAGAGAATGAGGGGAAAATAGAAACGCTGTTGGGAAGATCGCCTGCAGATAAAAGAAAACAAAAAGTGTTTCTTGCGGGCCAACCCTTGTCTGCGGGGAAAAGGGAAGCAGTGAGCGAGTATAGGGTGCTGGAAAGATACAAAGGATACACGCTCTTGGAGGTACGGCCAAGGACCGGCAGAAAACACCAGATTAGGACGCATCTTGCATATCTTGGACATCCCGTTGCGGGAGACAAGCTCTACAGATTCAAAAATCAAAAAATCCCTGCAGGCCTCAACAGACAATTTCTTCACGCAAGCCGCCTGAAGCTCCAAATGCCTGATGGAAATATAAAAGAGTTTGAATCGAAACTTCCGGGTGATTTAAACCTATGCCTACAACAATTGAAAAATTTATAGAACCGTCTTTGAAAAAGTTTCCCGACATACGGCCGGGAGACACGGTTAAGATTCACCAAAAAATCAAAGAGGGTGACCCTTCGAGCGCCTCAGGGCAAGTCAAAGAACGAATTCAGGTATTTGAAGGACTGGTGTTGGCAAGAAAACACGGAAAGGGTCCTGGCGCAACGCTCACGGTGCGAAGGGTGCTTCAGGGGGTTGGCGTCGAAAGAATTTTCCCTTTGCACTCTCCCGTGATCGACAAAATAGAAATAGTGAAAAGGGCAAAGGTGCGCAGAGCAAAACTCTATTATCTGCGCGCTGCAAAGGGAAAGAAGGCGAAATTGAAGTCAAAAGAGTTTGGGTTGGAGGTGCCCGAACCCGCCGAAAGCCCCGAAGGCATTCGGGCGGGCGGGGAAACGCCAAAACCGTAACCATGCGCGGGTGGTGAAACCCGGTAAACACGCTAGGTCGAGGGCCTAGTGCCGTAAGGCTTGGAGGTTCAACTCCTCTCCCGCGCACCCATTCGAGTTCGCTCGGGGCGGTTAGCTCAGTGGCAGAGCGTCTCTCTTACACAGAGAAGGCCGCAGGTCCGAACCCTGCACCGCCCACCAACTAGTAGTAAGGTAATGAAACTTCCTCAAGGAGGACAACTTCAAAGAAAGGTACGAATAAAATGGTCTTCTAATTTCGCTTATGCAATTGGCTTAATTACCTCGGATGGAAATCTAAGTTCTGATGGAAGACACATCACATTTATATCAAAAGATCTTGAGTTGGTAAAAAAGTTTAAAACAGCCCTCAAAATAAACAATGCAGTAACGCGGGTTGGACGCGGAGGGGAAGCCGTAAAAAAATACTATGGCGTGAACTTTGGAGATAAGATATTCTACAAATTCTTGAATACCATTGGCTTAACGAAGAAAAAATCAAAAACTATAGGGGCCATAGATATTCCAGAGAGATTCTTTCGAGATTTTCTCCGTGGGCTATTTGATGGCGATGGAACCTTTTACACTTTTTGGGATACTAGATGGCCAAGTAGCTTCTGTTTTAAATTATCCTTTGCTTCTGCAAGTAAAAACTTCATAGAATGGCTCAAAACAGAACTCTCAAGATTATATGGGGTAACAGGCTGTTTTCATAAAGGTGCCGGCGTTATAAATCTTGAGTATACGAAAGGAGATACGAAAAAACTTTTCAACACAATGTACTATAAAACGAAGCTCTTGTTTCTAAATCGAAAATATCGTAAAATCAAAACTGCTTTCCGGCAGGATGAAAAGTTCGGATTAGTAGTTCTACAAAAACCTCGAGAGGCCGGGTTAGCTCATCGGTAGAGCGCTTCGCTGAAGACGAAGGCGTAAGAGGTTCGACTCCTCTAC
>JACOVR010000014.1 GCA_016177245.1 Candidatus Wildermuthbacteria bacterium
AACACCGCCAAAGATAATCCCGCGGCGAGTGTGGTTTATAAAGATATTGCGGCTGTTGCCGGCAAATCCCGCGACATCTTTTTGTTTTTCAGACCTGATGGCAAAAATGTTTCAGAATTTACCATAATGACGCAAAACGCCGCCGATGTCGTCGTTCAAAATTCCGTCAAAGAAGGATTCGGCTTGGTGGTGGCGGAAGCAATGTGGAAACGCCAAGCGGTAATCGGCGGCCCGGCCTCGGGAATCAGAAAACAGATACAAAATGGGAAAAACGGATTTATTGTGAAATCTCCTGAGGAAATGGCTCAAAAAGTAATTTTTCTTTTATCCAATCCCCAAAAAAAGAAATTGCTGGGAGAGGCTGCCAGAAAAACTGTTTTTGAAAAGTTTTTATTCCCGCGTTTGGTCTTGGACCATCTCAAGCTCTACCGGTCTTATTGGAAATAAAGAAATTGTGTTGTAAACACGAGATTTCAAGTATGAGGCATATACTTGCTGAAACAATCTTTTGGACTCACCTGGCCGTAGTGCTTTTTTGGTGGGGGTTGTTTTTCGTTCCCACCAGTGCCTGGCCCGACAAAATTTCGTTTCATTTTTTGAGGAGCAGCCATTCTCACCCTCTCGGTTCTTATAGCAGTTACGATTCAATATTTTTCCTTTCGCTAGATTAGACCGCATAATGAAACTATGGCAATACTAAGTTTTATAAAGCCGACGTTTGGGAAGCTGCTCTTAGCCATCATAGGTACGGCCCTGGCATCCTTTTTTATGTATGACTATCTTTTGAACAATACCTTTGTTTGTCTGGCGGTTGGATGCCCCACCGTACAAGAAATAGCGAGAAATCAGATGTTTTCTTTTTTTATCCCCCTGTTTTTAGTACTCGGTTATGTATTTTCTTGCAGCATTATGTGGGGGTACGGTAAGATACGGGGTCGATAAATGTGAAGATTGGCGGTGTCGGCCGCCACTTCACGATCGAGGAATTGAGTTCCTCTGCTCCCGCTACGTCTTAGGGCGTAGCGGGCTTTTTATATGGAACGATTAGAACCCCAGTTTTTCTTGTACAAAGATGACGTGCGCCTTTCGTTTCATGAACGGGGGTTCGCGATTGAGAATGACGAGCTTGGAAATGAAGCTCCCGCCCATCCCCGCTTCCTTCATTCTCGCGTCTTCAAGCGGGAACGAATATTCCTTCACCCTTGCGATTGCGCCCTCAAGATCGGGCGTGATCTTTTGAGTTCCAACAACAAGAATAAGATTTGGCGAGGTATATACAACATGCGGAAGCTGGCTGCCGGAGTTTGACGCGATCACAATCTCCCCTGTTTGCGCGATCGCGTGCGCGCTTCCAAGATAGAAGTCGGACAGCACGGATTGCTTGCGCAGCGTCGCTTGCTTTGCCTGATCTTTTTCCTGCAGGATCGCGTCGTGAAGATTGTTCCAGCCGTGCCTGCCCTCTTTGAGATAGTCCACGAATCCGATCTGCTCGAGCGTGCGCGAGGAACCGTTCATGACCGAGGCGCCCGCCGGGATAATCTCTTTGATCCGCGAGAACGCCTCGGCAGCTAAAGAAACAACTTCGGGAAGGAAGCCGCGCTCTTTGAGCGATTTCATTGCCGTATCGATCGCGTCATTTGATGCAAGGGTGTCGTAATCCATGGTAGAGTAATGGTATCATAGAGCCATTATGCGAACAATCGGCTTTGCGATCGGTTTAATAATCGTCGTGGGCGTGATCGGTTATGTTTTCTTTATCCAAAAAGAAACGGATCAAACTGCGCCGGGGCAAAGGTTAGAACGGGAAACAACCGAATACGTTGAATTTTCCCAGCTCAATCCCCTATTTCGTTTTGCTGCGAGGGTTCCTGAACAATTTGAGATTGGATCAGATCTTTTTATCACGAGCTTCAGGGCATCTGAATTTTTAACGCTCGAAACAGTCACTATCTACAGGCGAGAACCAACACTGGTCAATGGCCACGATGCAGTGATCTATGAAATCGAGAAAAAAGCAGATGCTCCAAGGTTTTCGGGGCAGCCCGAATGGAGAAATCAAAGACACACTGCAATTGATGTCCGCCTTTCGAAAGCAAATCCCACGATTTTTTATTCGTTTGCATTTCGCCCTGAAATTGAGCAAACGGTCATTGACGCGTTTCTCGACTCGCTCGCATTCCATAATGACAGAGATAGTTTTAAGCCCCCGCTTGAACGATTCGGTGAGAGAATCGTAAAGAAGCGTTTTGGAATGTATGTGACGCCTCAAAATTCTCCTGTGGAGCCGGAATTTTTCATCGGATACCATACCGGCGTTGATTACGAGATCTTTCCCGAAGAAGAAACCAAAGACGTTCCCGTGTTTGCGATCTGCGGAGGAGAATTGAGAAGCAAGCGGTCTGCGACCGGCTATGGAGGAGTGGCGATGCAAGAATGCCTCTTGAAAGACATGCCCATCACGATTGTGTACGGCCATCTTGCGCTTTCTTCTGTAGAAAAAGCAGCCGGCGCATATCTGATTCCTGGAGAAACAATTGGACACCTTGCCCCTGCAGGACCCGAAGCAGGAGGTGGAAGAAAACATCTGCATCTGGGAATGCATAGGGGAACTGCCCTCGACATTCGGGGATATGTGCAGACAGAAGAAGAACTCGGCAACTGGCTCAATCCAGCCTCCCTGCAACTTCAATATGAAAAAGCTGATTTGATACGGGTTAATAAACCGAAGCCCAACGGAGCCGTGCAGAGCCCGCTTTTGGTTGAGGGGGAGGCGCGGGGATTCTGGTTTTTCGAGGCGTCTTTTCCTATACAACTTCTCGACGGCAACGGGAAACAAATTGCCATCGCCGTTGCGCAGGCGCAAGACGAGTGGAAATAAAATTTGAGAAACCCTCAACGGCAAAAGGGACTCTTGTGCTGGAAAAAGACAATCCTTCAGGACTTCCAGAACACGCCGACGAACTTCGGATCCCCGTCAGCTTCCGGCAATGAGAGGTTAGGGAAGAGGGGTAAGTGTAAGTCCAAACCTTGCCTGAATCTCACGGATTTTCTCAATAACCTTGCGGATCCGTTCGACTATGGTTGAAGCAACCGCAGCTCGTTCCGCTGAAAGGCTATGAACCCGTGTTGCGGTGATCGTTCCATCGCTTGGATTGATCGTCCCCTGAATGTTTACCTTATCCCCTACTTTCAGATCCGATCTGAAAGTGCCAAAATCCACCCGTACGTTCAACCCCCACACCTTCACTCCATCCACGGCAGGAGTTGCAGTGGCCAAAGTGATCACCTCTCCAGCAAGCACGTGGACCTGCCCTTCAGGACCCACAAAGAAAGATGAAGCAGAAAGTTTATGACCCTCAATCTTTTCAAGTTTGTCAAAAAGCTTTTCTATTTTCTTGAACTCGCCTTTCGGAAACTTTTTATCGTCGTCGTCTGCTTTTGCAAACACGAACGGCACCCCCACCAACGCAACAGCCAACATCGCGATCAAAATGTATTTGTTCATGGGCCTTATTACCAATATGCTACAATAGAGATACCGACCTTTTCGATTCTACTAATACCGACGAACAAATGATTCATTTCTTACCCCATGGAAACGCTTCTTTTCGCAGCATTGCAATGGCTCCATACCGAGGGAAACCGCATTGTCAACGAATCCAATGAAACAGTGATTTTGCGCGGGGTAAATCTTGAACGCCGCGAATATATTTACAAATCCTCTCCCGGCATCAACTACGAAACAAAGGCGATCCCCATTGTTGCGGGAAATCCACCAAACGGCTGGGGCGCAAACTTTATTCTCATTGCATTCGCATCAGGTCCGGTAAACCGGGGAGACCAGCAGTACCTTGGCTTTCTTGATGAGATCGTGCAAAAAGCAAAAGAAAATGGCGCATATACCTTGCTGGCGTATCGGTACAAAGAACCCAACGGCGACCAACCCGCCATGCCAGACCAAGACGCACAAGACGCTCTGGCAACTCTTGCGCTTCGTTACAAAAGTGAACCGGCGGTACTCTACGGACTGCAGGTGGAACCCAGCAGGGTTTCCTGGGCAGAGCTCAAGCCGCGGTTTATCTCAATGATCGACGCAATCCGCGCAAACAATTCCCGGGCGCTCATTGCGGTGCCCGGCACCCAATGGAGCAGATATGTGCATCACCAAGTGGAAAATCCCATCGATAGAGAGAACTTGATTTTTAAGTCACACCCCTACGATAGCTGGGACACAATTCAAAAAGAGTATCGTTTCGACGAAATGCTCAATGCAGGATATCCTCTCTTGCTTGGAGAATTTGGAGCTGGGTCGCAAATGTCTCTTGGAAACGTAGAAAATCTCTTGGAGTACGCAAACACAAAGGGCATCAGCTGGGCAGCATGGATGTTTTCTGACGAGGCATGCCCCTGCTTGCTTGCAGACCGGACCACGTTTGAGCCAACCCCCTATGGCGCGCTTATCAAAACATTTCTTACTCCCATCTCTCCTCCTGTAATTCCTCCTTCGCCGCCTCCCTTAATCCCTCCCCGAGCGCCTCCTTTACCCCCTCCCTTACCGGTCACGCCTCCGCCACAAGAAACAGCAATCTACCCGGTCATTCGGCCGGGTGCCACGTCGAATGACGGTGCAAGCTCTGTTGTGCTTACTTTGATAACTATTTTCCTGCTTGCACTTGCTCTCTTCTTGCTCATCAAGAAGACACGCCCTTAAGAATATCGCTTAACTTCACAAGCGCGTCTTCTACTTTCTGCAAAATGATTGCTCTTTGCGCCTGCGCCTGTCGAATGGCTCCAAGCTGCGCGTTGATAGACGATACCTTCTGCGTCATGCCCTGAAGCTGGCTGATCACTGCCTGTCTCTCTGCGAAAGTATTCATGGGACTTGTTTTCAGCGCTTGCGTTGTAGCAATCATCGTCTGTATATCTGCGAATGACTGATCAATAATCGCCCGTTCTTGCATGTGAATCTGCTGTGCCTGCTCTAATGTCAGCCCAATCGAGAAAATGACCTGCCGAATACCCTCAAGAACATTTGCCGGAAGCTGGACTGTTTGCGCTTCAGCCGCGGAAACGGCGAACACAAGCATGGGAATTGCCACCAAAATCGCTTTTTTCATATCGCTTCAAAAATGCGATAATGAGTATGCCGACCTTTCTACGGGGCACTGACGAACCAATGGAAACATCCTTACAACAATTTCTCAAGGCATACGATGACTTTGCGGATGCCATTTTCCGTTATTGCTACATTCGAGTATTTGAAAGAGAAATGGCAAACGACTTGGTGCAGGAAACCTTTGTGCGCACATGGAAATACATGGCAGAGGGCAAAGAGATACAAAACATACGCGCCTTTCTGTATAAAACGGCGACCAATCTTATTATTGATCAAAAGAGAAAGAAAACTGCTGTATCGTTCGAATTACTGCAAGAAAAAGGGCTTCTCCCCCGTCATACCAATGGGACAGAAAAACTTGTCGAAAGCATCGACGCCAAAGACGCGCTGCAAAAACTTTCTCAGCTCCCCTCTCATTACGGTGAAGTCGTTGCCATGCGCTACGTTGAAGAACTCTCGGTACGAGAGATTGCAGAAATCTTAGGAGAGACGGAAAATACAATATCGGTACGCATCCATCGGGCGCTCCAAGCGCTTCGAAAAATTATTCCCTATGAATGACACATTCAAACAATTCATACAGCGCCTCGGCACGCTGAAGATACGGACAGAAGATCGAATGCGCATTCGCGACGCGATTTTTAAGTATGCAAAAACATATCCCGTAAGAAAAGAGGGAGAGGATCGTCGGTATTTCCAGGAAAGGTCGATGGTGCAAAGAATTCGAGAACTCTTATTAACCCCAATCAATCCCATGCCTATTCTTGCAGGTTTTGCAATTCTTGTTCTTACGGGAGGAGGAATCACGCTCGCCGCCGAGCAGGCGCTCCCGGGCGACCCCTTGTTCCCCGTGAAGATTACGGTGAACGAGGGATTCAGAACCATTCTCGCATTGAGCGATGAAGCAAAGGCGGATATTGAACTCATCAAAACAGAACGACGCCTCCAGGAACTTGAAAAGTTGGCAGTACAAGGAAAACTCAAATCAAAGATTGCTGCAGACGTAAACACAAGAGTGGAGAAACAGACCACTGCTGCTGCAGATTCCGGCCTCAAACTTAAGGCGAAAGGAAATCTTGAGGGAGCTGCAAAAGTATTTTCCGACCTGGAAGCAGCCCTTAAAACCCATGAGAAAATTCTGATGGAGACCGACGAAAAGAAATCAAAAGGAGACGTTGAAGCAAAAGATATTTTGGTTACGCTGCGCGCCCAAGGAGAAAATACTATCAAGATAAGAGAAGAAATCCAAGCAGAAGTATCGCAAAAAGGACCTGAAACCAAGAAAGCTGCAGAAGGAAAAATGAAAGCGGCAGAAAACAAACTCACGGAGGTAGAATCCTTCATCGTAAAAATGAGGGCTAGGGCAGGAGCAAGGGCGGTGGCAGAAGCAGAAACAAGATTAGAATCGGCAAAAACCCTTTTTGCAGAAGGGAAAGCAAAGATTGAAATTGAAGCGGAGGCATTTGCAGAGGCGTTTGCAAAGTTTCAGGAGGCAATGAGAATTGCCCAGGAAGCGAAACTGCTCGTGGAAACAAGCGCTGAAACAGATGTCGACATCGACATAGAACTCAAAGAAAGTCAGATAGAAACAGAAGCAAAAACAGAAGTAGAGGCAGAAGAGAAGGGAATGCTGGAACTAGAATCCAATAAAGGAGAAACGAATATTGAAGAAACGATAAGGGAAAAAGTGAATGTAGAAGGAGAAGTAGAGATTAAAACCGGACTCTAGGACACTTGGCGCCAAAGAACCCCGTCAACATTAGCCAGATATGTTGGCGGGGTTCTTTTTGATAGAATAAAACATGGGGCACAAACCAAAAATTCTGAAGGTTCAGAAAGAATTTTCAAAACTTTTAAAACGTAATAACATTTATAACGATCGTTAAGTTTGTTGTTATCTGGTAAAATGCGATGAAAAAAGATAAGGAACTGGCTCCAGAACTCTATCAGGTGGCAATTGAAAAAGGAACCGAGGCGCCATTTTCGGGAAAATACTGGAACGGCAAAGAAAAGGGAATGTATGCGTGCGCCTGGAACCGAAAAAAAGTTAGTATCCCCTGAGTTTGCGGAGGGCGCGGTGGTCGCGGATTCGTTCCAATGCCTTTGCTTCAATCTGGCGGAT
>JACOVR010000015.1 GCA_016177245.1 Candidatus Wildermuthbacteria bacterium
CCCAAATACTAAATACTAGATACTATATACTCGAGTACGCTGCTGACGATAAACTCTTTGTACCCGTGGGGCTCGAGCGAAAACTTTCACGATACATTGGCTTTGCTGATCCCAAGATTTCCCGGCTTGGATCACCTTTCTGGATAAAAACCAAACGGAAAATCAAAGAAGAGGTAGAAAAGCTCGCGCGCCAGCTTTTGGAACTCTACGCACAAAGAGAAATATCGTTTCGCGCGCCCTATGCGAAAACGGGTGAGATTGGAGAAAAAGTTGCCTCCACCTTTCCCTACAAAGAAACGCCAGACCAACTGGAAGCGCTGAAAGACATTGAACATGATTTATCCAAAGAAAGGCCGATGGATCGGATTGTGTGCGGAGACGTGGGCTTTGGAAAAACAGAAATTGCGTTGCGCGCCATGGTTCACGCGGTTGAAAACGGCTATCAGGCAGCGCTGTTGGCGCCCACCACCATTCTTGCGTACCAACACTACCAAAATTTTAAAGAACGCCTCCGCGATCTGCCGGTTGAAACCACCCTTCTCTCTCGCCTGCAGTCAAAAAAAGAACAAAGGGAAATGGTTTCACGGCTTAAGATAGGATCCATCGACATTGTGTTGGGCACTCATCGCCTGCTTTCAAACGATATTGCGTTCAACAATTTGGGCATGCTTGTGATCGATGACGAACAGCGCTTTGGCGTGAAACAAAAAGAAAAAATGCGCGAATTGCGAACTTCGCTCGACGTGCTTTCTTTGTCTGCAACGCCCATTCCTCGAACCTTGTATATGTCGCTTTCTTCTTTGAAAAACATAAGCATGATCCAAACGCCGCCTGAAGGCCGCTTTCCTGTTGAAACAACGGTTGCAAAATTCAATGAGAAAGTTATCAAGCAAGCGATTGAAAAAGAACTTGCGCGGCATGGCCAAGTGTATTATCTTCACAATCGAATCGAAACAGTGGGGTTTGCGAAAAAATTGCTTGAAAAACTTGCTCCAAAAGCACGCACCGCAATTGCGCACGGTCGGCTTGGAGAAAAAAAACTCATCGAGATCATGGATGATTTCCGCGCCAAAAGATACGACGTTCTGATCGCGACCACTATTATTGAGAATGGGCTTGATCTTGCGAACGTGAACACCCTTGTGGTGGCGGATGCGACGCGCTTGGGACTGGCGCAGGCATACCAATTGCGGGGCCGTATCGGCAGGTCGCATGCAAAAGCGCACGCATATTTTTTGCACCCTTCGCGCCTTACAGCAAAATCAAAACTGCGATTGGAAGCACTCAAGGAAGCACAGGAGCTGGGATCGGGATACAAGATTGCGCTCAAAGATCTTGAAATCCGCGGCGCAGGCAACATTTTAGGCAAAGAACAGTCGGGAAGCGTGAACACAGTGGGCTTAAATCTATATTGTCAAATGCTAAGCGATGCGGTCGAAAAATTGCGAGAATAAAAAAGAGGGAGGCGGACCCCTTGGCTCCATTTCCTCCCTTTCTTCGGCGAACTACGATGCGGCAACAGACACGTCCTCTGCTTTCAGTTGCGCTGTGATGCTTTTCTCCACTTCCCTTTCTATGGACACCGATGCTACAAGCGGGAGAGCCTTGACAAAATCACCGAAACACTCGCGAACGACTTCCTCTGCCACGCGCCTAACCAATGCATAGTCAATCACGTCTCGAGGAAGCTCGGTCTTCGCAAAAGCGTAGTCGCTGCGACCGAGACGCCCAGAAAGAGTAGCGAGTCGCTCTTCCAATTCTTCCACTGTCGTGGGGCATGACTCCCCAAAAAACTTGAGGGCTTTGCGTAGATCTTCTTTTAGCGCAGAGGCCTGTTGATGAGAAAGATAGGGGACCTCTTTCGCAAGGCACTGCAGAACATCTCCCAAACCATCGAGCGTATGTTCAACAACCCGTGCCACGAGCTCTCGGTAGATCTCAGTTAAACTTGTCCTCGATGAACCAGTGAGGATGGCGGCGACGCCATCTACAAAATCTTGAACTTCCTTGGGTACGTCATTGTCAGATCCCATAGCATCCTCCTTTATCCTTTATGTACTAACCCAAGAGTAGAAGAAACTATGAAAAAAAGCAAGTTGGGCAAAATTGTTCTTCGTGATAGAGTAGAAACCATGAAAACATTGATTGTGGTGGAAAGTCCCACAAAGGCAAAAACGCTTGGAGGATTTCTCGGAAAAGAGTACAACGTGCAGTCGAGTTTTGGACACGTGCGCGATTTGCCCGCGTCAACCCTTGGAGTTGACGTTGAGCATGATTTTGAACCAACCTATGTCATTCCCCCAAAAACACGGAAAACGGTCACGTCTCTAAAAAAAGCGAGCAAGGATGCCAAAGAAGTCATCCTAGCAAGCGTGGATTACGACGAACCAGCACTTATCCAATACCCAGATGGCTTAGTCCGAATGGAAAAAGTGGGGAAATTCATCGACTGGCTCTTAGATTCTAGTATTTCTCCTTCGCAATTCCGCGTGGCAGCTTTTTCCTCCCACTCGCACCGAATCTCCTTCAAGCGGATTAAACATGCTATTAGGCATTCCATCAAAGAAAAATTGCTCAAGATAAAGACAGACTATGGACGCACAATCACCGTTACCGCCTCCCATAGCCTTTTTCAAAAAGGCGCTGATGAAACTATCAAAACCGTTGCTGGTAAAAATCTCAAAGAAGGCGACTCTCTCCTTGTGCCCGTCAGCATTCCCAGGGGAAAGAAAAACTTATCAGGAGACCGAATAGATATTCTCAAGGCAATTTATGAAAACAAGGAACTGCGAAACAATGTATTCATTAAAAGTCCCAGCGTAGCTAAATATCGAAGGTCCCAACTGCTCGCTCCGCGCAACGGAGATACACCACAGTTCGCTCCTCGCATACTCTTGACGAACGGACTCCGCAAGAAACTACAGAGGTATCGATTCGACAAAGAATGGTCGCAAAAAGCGCTTGCAAAACAGATAGAATGCTCACAGAGCAATATCTCTGATTGGGAAAGCGGACGGGGCAATCCCACGTTAGAGCCGGGGCAAAGATACTTCAACGCCTTGGGGATGAAATTTGACACGCTTGTAGCTAAAAGAGAACTGGCCGTAGGGCCTTCAAGCATTGAACAAGCGGTTGCTCGAGCCCTTGAAACCCAGTGGCGCGATTCACGGAAAAGCAAATCCCGTAGCTGGCAACCGTTAAGCTGGTTTACATGGGAAGAGCTTGAACAGAACTTTTCTGGCGATGGAACAATTGAAGTTTCTCGCAGCAATCACTCTCACTGTATGCCTCGCTTTATCCCCGTAGACGAAGACTTAATGCTTTTTCTTGGCTTCTTTACGGCAGAAGGGAGCTTTCTGACACACGGAAAGTACACGAGATTCTCGTTCGGTCCAAAAACCCACGCAGCGGAAGGTATGAACATAAAGCGTGTCCGCGAGTTATCGCAACGACTTTTCAATCTAACCCCGAGTGATTTTAAAGAGAAAACGGGCCACAGCGTTATACTGAACAGCACACTTGTTACGTTTTTTCTAAAAGAAATTATGGGTATAAAGCGCGGCGCCGAACATAAAGAGGTACCACATCTTGTATTTAACGTTCCTCGCGATCTCCAGTTTGCTTTTCTAAAGGGGTGTTTTCTGGGAGATGGTACGCTCGGCAAAGGAGGTATTGCTTTCAATACTATCAGCACGTCTCTCGCTGATGGAATTTCTTATCTCTTTATTCAAAATAGGATTCTTTCTACCCACTCACTGGCAATTTCTAAGAAACCAAACCGAAAGCCACTGAACCAAATTACGATTACTGGGAAGAAGAAACTTATTGCAACACTGCCTATATGGGGAGAACACTATAAAGCACGAAAACTGAAGGAATATTGTAAAAGGAATACAAATTTAAAAATAAACTTTTCGCTAGCAAAAGAACAGAGAGGTGATCTTGCGCTCCTTCGAATCAAAAAGATTGAGGAGGTAAAGCCACGTGGATGCTATGTGTATGATTTTTCTGTTGACGGAGAGAACTTTGTGTGCGGGAATGGCGGGATATGCGCGCACAACACCGACGAGGACCGAGAAGGAGAAGCCATTGCCTGGCACATTGCAGAGGTGCTTGGTTTGAAAGACCCACAGCGAATTGTATTTCACGAAATCACGAAGGGCGCGATTGAAGAAGCGCTCAAGAACCCGCGCACCGTCGATTTACGCTTGGTGAACGCCCAGCAGGCCCGGCGCGTACTCGATCGTTTGGTTGGATATAAACTCTCTCCGTTTTTGTGGAAAAAAGTTGCGCGGGGGCTTTCAGCAGGAAGGGTGCAGTCGGTTGCCGTACGCCTCGTGGCAGACCGGGAGCGCGAAATCCAGTCGTTCAAGCCGCAAGAATATTGGACGATCGTCGCAACGTTCGACGAGTTCGAAGCGATTCTCAAGCAAGACGTCAAAAATAAAGAAGAGGCAGGCAAGATCCTCAAAGATCTTGAGGGTGCAGAGTATCGCGTGGAAAAAATTGAAAGAAAAGAAGTGAAACGCAACCCCTTGCCGCCTTTCACCACTTCAACGCTCCA
>JACOVR010000013.1 GCA_016177245.1 Candidatus Wildermuthbacteria bacterium
ATTTCTTTTGCCCTTCTTTGGCTCGCCGAAACTTTAAGTGAAGGCGGCTATACTTTTAAATTAAATGTCTTTTCGTAAAAGCTCTTCCCGAACCAGACTTAAGGTATTTCTCAAAAGCAAAGGCTTTATATTTGTCTGCGATCGCAAAGTAGAAATCGAGTTTTACAGGTAAACGGTTTGCAGTAGCTGGAACTTGTCCCTTTTGGTGTCTCTCCAATCTATCTTTGAGATCGTCGGAGCAGCCGATATAATAACCATTTTTACACTCTAAACTGTAAACATAATACATAATAAGAAATCGCCTCTGCTCGCAAAGCGAGCTACGGCGTATCAATGGCGGACTTGTCACGCCGTAGCTGCGCCGAAGCGAGCTGCTCGCCTTCGCTCTGATGAGCTTCGGCGCAGCGAAGGCGGAAGCGGGAGGATTCGAACCTCCGAAGCCATTGCTGGCTTACCGCATTTCAGGTGCGGCGCGATCGTCCACTCTGCCACGCTTCCACTCCAGCACCCCGCCAAAATTCCAACTGGCGGTGTCTGTTTGAAAATATCCCGCCTGCCGGAAGGCAGGTCGGCGGGCGGAAGGGCAAAGACCACACCTCTTCGAGCCTGAAGGCTCATCAGAGCCTGAACGGCCCCCCTTCCGCCCGCTGGCAAAATCATAGCTAATTTTGCTCTTTGGCGGCAAATTCTTGAGCCGACTTATTTCTTGTTTTATGACCTACCATAAAACCAACAACAAGGCCCACCATTAAGGCCGGTATCCACCAAATAGAAGTGAATCTGTTTTTCTCAATTGTTTCAATTTTAGAAGGAACGCTAGAAACCGTTTTACTATCTTGTGCAAAAACTACTAAATTTCCTCGATGTACTCCGGGTTCAGAAGAATAATTATAATACCCTACAGGGTTAATATCTTGAAAGTTAATATCATCAAGAATATAGACATCATCTTTAGCGTAGCCGCCCTCAAAGCAATCTCCAATGCGAGAAATTTCTACAGCCATATTATAGGTATCCGGTATGATGTATCCCTTGAAGACATTTGGTTGGTCTTCGTAACAGCCAATGAAATCAATAACTCCTTTCTTTTGATTGTCTTGAGAGATTGTGGCTCGAAAATCGGAACTAACGTTATACTCATCAAATCTATGCTCTCCGACGTAATCAACAAGAATAGAGATATTATTCCTAGAGAGGCTGATGATTGACAGTGTCTTTACATTAGGATACTTAAATGTATCTTCAAGAAACTGAATATAACGAGCAGCAGAACTCTCATCTCTATAATAAGTTGATTCGATTTCATCGCAGGACTTTAGCTGCGTTCGCTCTTTTGTCGAAAGATTGATTTTTTCAATAATAGGCGGACAACCCCTACCCCCTCCGTCATGCACCACGTAGTAAAGAGAATTTTCATTGGGACTGTAAGACAGCCTATCAATAGTAGTTGGTCCGCCAACAGTTGCGGAAACATTGCTTGCCGACATCAATAAAAACAGTGCTACGACAAACAGTATGCTGATTTTATTCATTACCCTGAACTTCATACATAGAGTTTACCACTCATAATTACTGCTGGCAAATAAGGTGCTTTCGAGATTATGATATCAAAAAATCTTATGAAAAAATTTCTTTTGTGTGCCCGCCTTCGTTCCGCATAGCGGAACTTCGGCGAGGCGAAGGCGGAGGAGGTGGGATTCGAACCCACGAGGGGATTTCTCCCCAAGCACATTAGCAGCGTGCCGCAATAGACCAACTATGCGACTCCTCCCGAATCACACATATCCTATCCTAATTTTCCTATCTCTTCAAATGCTTGGCGTGACTCAACATCTAGTTTAGTAATATCTCCATCTTACAAATTATACATATGTATAAACTATAAGATCTCACGAGACACGGAAAATTTTTCTTAAATTTGTGTCATCTTCAAGTTTATCGACTTCCAAGAATATGATCTCTTTCGGCGTGGCGCCAAGGAATTCACGCACGAGCTCAATTGCATCCCTACAAGGAAACGGATGCACCCATGCACTCTTTTGCAACTGCGCAAACCCAAGTTCTTTTAATTTTGCTCGAAACACATTACGGATTATATTCGAAACGTTCGGAATATCGAAAAGAACTACCCGCCATTTCTTGTCCCACTGCTTGGGCCGAAGAATACACAACTCGTCAATCTGGTATTTCCCTGCGCGCCTTTTCCCGTCTGGGGTTAACGCAAT
This sequence comes from Candidatus Wildermuthbacteria bacterium, assembly GCA_016177245.1. Classification (GTDB taxonomy): domain Bacteria; phylum Patescibacteriota; class Minisyncoccia; order Minisyncoccales; family UBA10102; genus JACOVR01. The sequence goes on from JACOVR010000013.1 coordinate 2,226, forward strand.
ATGGACATCACGACCTTCTCTCCGTACTTCTATAAATCCTTTCTTTTTAAGATAATAAAAGACATTTGTCGATTTTCTTCTTGTGATATTCTTCTCGCCAAGCGCCCTTTTTGCAAGCTGGAAAGGAAGGGTGGGCGAGAGGATGGAAGCAAGCGTTATCACCCCACCAATCAGGAGCCACTTCAAAATCTGTTTTGAATAGTACTCCCTTTTTATCTGTGCCGCAGTTTTCATCTCCTCTATTATCTTATAATTCATGCATATGTGCAAGTTATAAGATAGCTTGAAGAGAACGGATATTCGTGATACTGGTGAACATGCTCCGTCTATGTCCCCATAGCTCAACGGATAGGGCGCAGCCCTGCGAAGGCTGAGATCGAGGTTCGATTCCTCGTGGGGACACATGAAGCTATGAATTTCTCCACTCCTCTCTCTGAAGTTCCGCGCATCGGGCCGGTCTACGAAAAACGATTAAAAAAACTCGGGATCGAAACGGTTCGCGACCTGCTTTTTTATTTCCCCCGAACATACGAAAATCTATCCCGCATAACCGACATCAAAGAGATCAAAGAAGGCGGCGATTACTGCGTTGCGGGCAACGTTCTCCAAATTCAGGAGCGCCGGACATTCCGCAAACGGCTCTCAATCACCGAGGCCGTTGTTCAAGACAAGACCGGAGCCGCAAAGGTACTGTGGTTTAACCAGCCGTATCTCTCTCAAGCCCTTGCCCAAGGAGACAAAGTATGCCTTGCAGGCAGGGTGGTGCGAGGAAAAGAAGGAATATATATCTCAAACCCAGCATACGAAAAAATTCGCAATTCGCAATTCGCAATTCCGAATTACGAATTGACTCACGTAGGACGGATTATACCAATATATTCAGAAACAACCGGAATTTCTTCAAGATGGCTGCGCTCCCTCATGAAAATGGTTCTTGCGCAGCTTGAAGAACTCCAGGAAACGCTTCCTGAAAAAATTTTGAAAGAAAAGAAATTCCCTCTCCTGAAGCGCGCGCTCTGGCAGATTCATTTTCCAGATTCTCTGGAACTTGCCGACGGAGCGAGGAAACGATTTGCCTTTGAGGAACTGTTCTTCATACTCCTTTTCATAATTTCTGAACGCCAGAAAATTGCGTCCGTCAAGGCGCCTCCCATACCTTTTGATGCCGCCCTGATGAAACGATTTACCGACTCCTTGCCTTTCGGGCTTACCGATGCGCAAAAAAAATCTGCCTGGCATATTCTGAAAGATCTTGAAAAACCGCGGCCCATGAACCGCCTTCTGGAGGGCGACGTAGGGTCTGGGAAAACCGTGGTGGGAGCAATGGCAGCTCTTTCTGCCGCAAAGCATGGTTTGCAAACCGCGTGGATGGCTCCCACAGAAATCTTGGCCCAGCAGCATTTCAAAACCGTGGGCCAATTCCTTTCCCGATTCAATCTGACGATTGCCCTGCTCACGGGAAAATCAGACCGCTTCATTTCCCCCAAGCTCCCAAATGATTTCATCGAAGTGTCGAGGGAAAAACTAATCAAAATGGCGGTTCAGGGAAAAATCCACGTCGTGATAGGCACGCACGCGCTTATTCAAGAAAAGGTGCGTTTTGGAAACTTGGGCCTGGTGATCATCGACGAACAGCATCGCTTTGGAGTGCGTCAGCGATCGGAGCTACAGAAAGGGAAAACGGCTCTTGTGCCCCACCTGCTTTCGATGACCGCAACGCCAATCCCCCGCACCCTTGCCATGACCATCTATGGCGACCTTGACCTTTCGATTGTCGACCAAATGCCTGCCGGAAGAAAAAAAATCATCACGAAAATAATCCCTCCGCCACAACGCATACATGCGTATGAGTTCCTCGAAAAACAAATGCAAACAGGAAAGCAGGTATTTGTGATATGCCCGCGCATTGAACCTTCAGAAACTGGCGAGATGAAAGCGGTGAAAGAAGAATATGAAAAACTTTCAAAAGAAATTTTCCCGGAATATGAGGTTGCAATGCTCCATGGGAAGATGAGTACCAGAACAAAAGAGGATGTCATGAAAAAATTCAAGCGTGGCAAAATAGATATGCTGGTTTCCACTTCGGTTGTGGAGGTGGGGGTAGATATTCCCAATGCCACCGTCATGATGATTGAAGGAGCTGACCGCTTTGGATTGGCCCAACTCCATCAATTTCGCGGAAGAGTGGGAAGGAGAGAAATCCAATCGTATTGTTTTTTGTTTACCGAGTCGGCTTCTGCGCAATCGAGGAAACGGCTGAAAGCGCTCGAACGGCTTGAGAGTGGCTTTGAGCTTGCAGAAATGGATTTGAAACTGCGGGGACCCGGCGACTTTGTGGGGGAAAAACAGTGGGGCATTCCCGACTTTGCCATGGAACACATTGCAAACGTAAAACTCGTGGAAGAGGCGCGGGAAGCAGCAAAACAAATTCTCGAGCAAGACATTGCGCTCAAAAAATACCCGCTTTTGCGACAGCGGGTGCAAGAACTGCGCGAGAAGCTTCATTTAGAGTAATCGCTACGAAATACGAAAATAGTACGAATATACGAAATTCGTATTTCGTAGATGATCACCGAAACTTGGGCGTGTGCCAAAAACCCATGTACCTGCCCAGCATCAAACGAATCTGGGCATCCAGCGCGGGCAGCGCTGCAAAAAATACCATGGTAAGGGGGAACAGAACCCACTGCAAGGCAAAGAGAACAACTCGTACCTTGCCATACTCTGGTTTTCGGGGAGGCAGCAGATTGACGCTGATAATCGCAGAAAGAATCAGGCCAATCCCTGCCAAGGTTAAAATTCTGCTTGTAAGGCCCGGGAGGTTGTATGCAAGCAGTGTGTGGGAAAATTCAGATCCGCCGAGCAGCACGGGCAGCCACCCAACGAAAAACAGTAAGATGGGAGCCGTGGCCCAAGAAAGATGCCCCTCAATGAGTTCAAGGCCAAGGGACAATTTCTTTGAAAGAGGAATTTTTTTGTTCTTCAAAAATCCAAAGAGGAAATACGGGATGTCGGCAACCCCATATGCCCAACGACGCTGCTGCCTGTAAATATTGCGAAGCGTCCCCCAGAGGGAAGAAGCAACGTTTGCATCCATGGACACGGGGTAGGAAAGCGGCTGTACCCTGTAGTTGCCGTCGTATCGCAAAAAACACTGCCAGAAAATGCGGGAGTCGTCGGAAACCACGTCGGTCTGTTTGTATCCAACGTCAAGCAATGCCCGCAAACTCATGGAATGGGAGGAATAGGTGATGAGTTTTTCTGGGCGTTCCTGGTTGATGGTATACCAAAATGTTGAAGAAAAACCGAAAATCTTTGAAATTGCGGGCGCCTCCCAGATATTATTGAGAAACAAGGGAACTGGCTGGAACGAGGTATGGAACGGATCTTTAGCGGCAAGAAACTGATAGGTTAAACAACTAAAATAGGAGGGGAACACCACCGTGTCTGCGTCGAAAGAAGAAACGATGACTCGATTTTTGGAAATGCCGTGCTTTTCAATGATGTTTCGTACGGCTTCTTTCGCGGCCCACGTCTCGTTCGACCCCTTGCCTGCGATTTCGCCCGCCCTGCCTCTTGGATGACGCGTGATGAGAAAAGAAAAAAAATCCTTTCCGAATTCCTGTTCTGCGAGCCGCGCCTTTTCCTCCCCTGTTTCTCCCTCTGCTTCTTCAATGCCAAACACCACGATCAAATGGTCTTTCGGATAGTCCGCTTGCGAAAGCGCGCGGATTGTTTGATGGAGAATTTCAAACGATTCTTTGTAGGTAGGGAGAATGACAAGGTGGTAGATGCTGCGCCACTCGGGGAATTGCTCAAGTTTTTTGATCCAATCGGTTTTTTCGTACAAACGCATCTTGTCGTATCCTGTTTTAAGATGGAACAAAAAATAGAGTGTGCGGAGCAGCCAATACAAGGCAAACGCAATCATAAAAAATGACGCCTGAACCGGCCACAGCCACGACGCTACGACTGCCCCTCCAAGAAATCCGATCGAAAGAAGTCCTGGCAGCATCTCAAAAAAACGGTAGAGCAGCCGTTCCTTGAAATCCGTAAGGTTTCCCGCCCTTCCAATGCGAAGATAGTAATCCTGTTCCATGCGAAGGTGGCCCCAACGGGATTTGAACCCGTAATTTCCTGGATGAAAACCAGGCGTCCTGAACCAGGTTAGACGATGGGGCCTTTGATCGGACTCATCGTACCGCTCCAATTGCAAAAAATCAACCCTTCAACTATGCTCATGATATGCGACTTCTCGGTATTGAAACATCGTGTGACGAAACGGGCATCGCGATCCTTGAAAAACGAAAAGGCAAATTTCGCGTGCTTGCAAACAAGGTCTCTTCCCAAATCGAAATCCATCGCCCCTACGGAGGCGTGTATCCCTCGCTTGCAAAGAGAGAACATCTAAAAAATCTCCCCCTTGTCTTACGGAAAGTTCTCAATACTAAATACCAAATACTAAATGCTCCAGACGCTATCGCCGTAACGGTGGGGCCCGGGCTTGACCCATGCCTTTGGGCAGGCATTGAGTTTGCAAAAAACCTCGCAAAACAATGGAATGTGCCGCTCATACCCGTAAACCACGTCGAAGGCCACCTGCTCATCTCCTTGTTTTCTCAAGGAGATGAGAAATCCGAAATCCGACCTGCCCGCCGGTCAGGCGGGAATCCGAAATCCGAAACGCTATTTCCTGCAATAGCGCTCCTGGTTTCCGGGGGGCATACCCAGCTTGTCCTTGTGAAACAAATCGGGCAATACAAGATTCTGGGCGAGACAAGAGATGATGCGGCAGGAGAGTGTTTTGACAAAACCGCACGCATCCTTGGCCTTTCGTATCCGGGCGGCCCGGCGATCGCAGCGGTGGCTGCGAAAATCCGAAGCACCCGCTTCGCCAAAGCTTCAGCGAGGCGAGCGAAATCCGAAATCCGAATACGACTACCAAGACCAATGATACACGCCAAGGACTACGATTTCAGCTTTTCAGGGCTCAAAACCGCGGTGCTCTACGACTGGAAATCGCGACCTGAAAAACTGCGAAAATCGAAAGCGTATATCCGGGCGATGGCAAAAGAAATCCAGCAAGCCGTAATCGACGTTCTCGTTGTAAAAACTATGCGCGCTGCACAAGAGCATGGCGCAGAAAGCATAATCCTAGGCGGCGGCGTTGCTGCAAACAAAGAATTGCGCAAGCAATTCAATTCGCAATGCGCAATTCGCAATTTTGAATTACGGGTCGCTCCCAAAGAATTATGTACTGACAACGGTTTAATGATCGCGCTCGCAGGATATTTCCATAAACCCCAGAAACGCATTGAAGCGGCGCCTGATTTAAGGTTAGAATGAGAGAATGCTAGAACTCCCAAGGGCCTACAATCCGCAAGAAACAGAAGATAAAATCTACCGTCTCTGGGAAAAGAGCGGAGTTTTCAATCCGGACAAATTGCCGGGAGTGAGAAAAAAACCCTTCACTATTATAATGCCCCCTACAAATGCGAACGGCTCTCTTCATGCCGGCCACGGGCTGGTTTTGACTATTGAAGACATTATGACGCGCTACAAAAGAATGCGGGGCTACAAAACGCTGTGGCTGCCTGGGCTTGACCATGCCGGTTTTGAAACACAGGTTGTATACGAAAGGCAATTGGAAAAAGAAGGGAGGTCGCGTTTTACCATGGACCCCCAAAATCTTTACAACGAGATCATGGAGTTCACCATGGCTAATAAAAAGAATATTGAGAATCAGACCAGAAAGATGGGGGCTTCTTGCGACTGGTCCAGAGAACGCTTTACCTTGGACCCAAGCGTAGTTAAAACGGTCTACTCCACCTTCCAAAAACTCCACGAAGATGGATTAATCTACAGGGGCAGAAAAATAATCAACTGGTGCCCCAAGCACCAGACCTCGCTTTCCGAACTGGAAACTTCAGACGTTGAACAGACCGATACGTTCTACTACTTAAAATACGGCCCATTTACCATTGCCACGGCAAGACCTGAAACAAAGTTTGGGGATAAGTATGTGGTTATGCACCCCAAAGATAAAAGATACGCTCAATACAAAGACGGACAAAAGATAAAAGCGGAGTGGATAAACGGCCCCATTACGGCCACGGTCATCAAAGACGAGGCAATAGATATGGAGTTTGGAACGGGCGCCATGACCATTACTCCGTGGCATGACGCTGTTGACTTTGACATTGCAGAACGCCATGGCTTAGAAAAGGAACGAATCATTGACTTTCAAGGACGTCTTTTGCCTATTGCAGGAGAGTTTTCAGGAATGAAAATTACCGAAGCAAGGCCGCGCATCGTAGAAAAACTAAAGGCAAAAGGCCTCTTGGTAAAAACCGAGGAGGATTACAAGCACGTTGTCAAAACATGCTACAAGTGCGGGACGCTCATTGAACCGCAAATCAAAGACCAGTGGTTTGTAAAAATGAAACCGTTGGCTGAACCCGCCATCAAGGCAATTGAAAAAAATAAGGTTGTATTTATCCCAAAGCAGTACAAAAAAATATCCTTGCACTGGCTCAAAAACATCACGGACTGGAATATTTCGCGCCAGATCGTCTGGGGCATCAAGATCCCAGCGTGGAAATGCAATGCGTGCTCTCAATGGATCATTACAGACGGCACAATGCCTACTGCATGCACACAATGCAAGAACAAGTCGCTTGAACGCGACTCTGATGTTTTTGACACGTGGTTTTCTTCGGGGCAATGGCCGTTTGCAAGCCTCAACTACCCCGAGTCGAAAGACTATAAAACCTTTTACCCCACCGATGTCATGGAAACGGCCGGCGAGATCATATTCTTCTGGGTGGCCCGCATGATTATGCTCGGTTTGTATGTAACCAAAAAGCTGCCCTTTCGCACGGTGTACCTTCACGGGCTTGTCTTGGACGCGCAAGGCAAGAAAATGAGCAAGAGCCGCGGCAATGTTATCAATCCCCTGGACCTTACGGCAAAGTACGGCACGGACGCTTTTCGGATTGGACTCATCGTGGGCAATACCCCGGGTACCTCTCTGGCGCTGGACGAAAACCGCATCCGGGGGTATCGGAACTTCGCCAATAAAATATGGAATGCATCCCGTTTTGTTCTTATGAACCTAGATGGATTTAGCCCCGCAAAAAAACCCGCGCTCACCTCGTCAGACAAAAAAATTCTCAAGAATCTTGCCGGTCTTGCAAAAAAAACCACAATCTTAATGGATTCTTTCAGATTTTATAAA
>JACOVR010000001.1 GCA_016177245.1 Candidatus Wildermuthbacteria bacterium
GCCCGAAGGGCCACATTGTTCTGTGGCCCTATGGTAGCCCTTCTGGTTTTAAATGTCAAGGTTTTTGACGGACTTGGCGTAGGTTTGGATGAATTTCTTGCGTGGAAAAACTTCTTCGCCCATCAAAATGTCAAAGATGCGGTCTGCGTCTTTGGCGTCTTCGATGGTGACGCGCAAAAGAACTCGGTTCTCGGGATTCATGGTTGTTTCCCAGAGTTCGTCTGGATTCATCTCGCCCAAACCCTTGTAGCGCTGGATATTGGGCTTGGCGGCAAGTTTTTTCACGATCTTGTCTTTTTCTTCTTCGGTATAGGCATACTGGATGTTTTTTGCTGCCTGAATCTTGTACAGGGGGGGTTGGGCATTGTAGAGATAGCCAGCTTCAATAATGGGCTTGAAATAGCGGTAAAACAAGGTCAAAAGAAGAGTTCTGATGTGGGCGCCGTCAACGTCGCCGTCGGTCATGATGATAACGCGCTGGTAGCGAAGTTTTTCAATTGAAAAGTCCTGCGCAATTGCAGTCCCCAGCGCAATCACAAGCGACTTGATTTCCTTGGATTCAAGCATCTTGTCGAGACGCGCCCGTTCCACGTTGAGAATCTTGCCGCGCAAAGGCAAAATTGCCTGAAACCTTCTGTCTCTCGCCTGCTTCCCCGAGCCACCTGCGCTCTCCCCTTCCACCAAATAGAGTTCTGATTCCGCAGGGTCTTTTGAAATGCAGTCAGCAAGCTTACCTGGCAAAGCCAAGCCCTCCAGAATCCCTTTGCGCAGCACTGTTTGCCTCGCAGCCTTTGCCGCCTTTCTTGCCTTGGACGCAAGCAAGCACTTTTCAATGATTGCCTTTGCATCCTGCGGATTTCTTTCAAAAAAGTCCTTAAGCGATTCTGCCACGACTGCTTCCACGGCTGTTTTGGCTTCGGGGTTTCCCAATTTTGCCTTGGTTTGGCCTTCAAACTGGGGCTCTTTGATTTTCACAGAAACAACCGCGGTCAACCCCTCTCTTACGTCGTCGCCTGTAAGCCCTTCTTCATCGCCTTTGATAAAATTATTTTGCTTTGCGTAGTCGTTGAGAATGCGAGTAAACGCGGTTCTGAACCCTGTGAGATGGGTGCCGCCGTCGGGAGTATAAATATTGTTGGCAAAGCTTTCTTCGTAGGGTTCAAACTCTTCGGTGTACCGGAACGCGGCCTCAATAATGATTTCTTCTCTCTCGCCTTTTGCAGAAAAGATGTTCTCATGATGGGGCTTGAGGTTTCGGGTAAGGTATTTTACGTACGAGGCCAACCCTCCTTCAAAATAAAATGAATGGGGCTGGTTACCTGCCTTGCCGGCAGGCAGGTCTTTTGAACTCTGGTCATGAAAGGTCATTCTCACGCCAGAAGTTAAGTAGGCCTGCTGGCGCAAATGGCTAAGAATTCTCTTTTGTTCAAATTTGATGATCGGGAAAACTTCCGGATCCGCGTCAAACTCAATGGTGGTTCCCGTTTTTTTACATGACCCTACTTTTTTAACTTTTGCTTTTGGCTTGCCCCTTGCGTATTCCTGTTCGTATTTGGTTCCGTCCCGGCACACCTCTGCCTTCATATAACTTGAAAGCGCGTTCACCACGGAAGCGCCAACCCCATGCAATCCGCCCGACACCTGATAGGCCTTGCCTCCAAACTTGGCGCCAGCATGCAAAGTTGTTAAAACGGTTTCCAAAGCAGATTTTTTGGTTTGAGGATGGATGTCAACGGGAATTCCCCGGCCGTCGTCTGCAACGCGCACCCGGTTGTTTTGAAAAATCTCAATATCGATATTTTTTGCGTGGCCGGCAATGGCCTCGTCGAGTGAGTTATCGACAATTTCCCAGATCAAGTGATGGAGGCCGTCCACCCCGGTAGAACCAATGTACATCCCCGGCCGTTTCCTCACCGGCTCCAACCCCTCGAGTACGTAGATATCCTTGGCTGTATACTCCCCGGAAGGTGACGTGGCAGTTTTTTGTGTTTTTGTCATATTGGATACTCAATACAAAATACTAGATACCAGATACTACGTACGGACTTGCCATTCTTCATTTGCTTCCAATGCTTTGATAATATTGTTATGCGCTTCACCGACCTCCCTATTGGTTAGCGTTCTCTCCTCTGACTGATACACAATGTGAAAGGCGAGATTCTTTTTGCCTTCCGGCAATTCAGGCCCTTCGTACATGTCAAAAAGATCGATGTCTGCCACGAGTTTTCCTCCGACAGTTTCCATGATGTTGAGTACGTCTTCAACTTTTACTTCCTGCGGAATCAAAACAGCGATATCGCGAAGCACGGCAGGAAATCGTGAAGGAGGCCGGTATTCTCTTTCTTCAAGCGCAAGCTGGAACACTTTTTCAAGATCGAGTTCGAAAGCAGCAATCGATCTTTGCGTTTGAATGTTCGAAGTAATAGAGGGCGATACTTCTCCCAGAAACCCAACTTCTTTGCCTCCAATCTTTACCTCTGCTGACTTTTTGGGGTGCCAAATCCCAACCCTGCCCTCGTCTGGACGCGCCTCAAAATCGTCATACCAAACGCCTGCAATCCCCAATTGCTCAAAAAGAACGCCGAGAAGGCCTTTGAGGAAATAGAAATCTGCAGGAGAGCACATTGCTCCAAGCATCAAATGTTCCTGAACGCCACTTTTGCTTTTTTCAAACGCTTTTCCTATTTCAAAAACTTTGACGCCCTTGTTCTGCCATTGTTTTTCGTTTGAAACAACAGTATGTAAAAGATTGTCTGCGAGATTGAGGCGCAGGTATGCGAAATCCTCGCTGATGGGATTTTCCAGTTCCACGAGTTTTTCTTTATCTTCTTTGGCGTAACCGAGCAGGGAAAGATCTTTCCTCCCTACAAGAGAATAGGTATACGCCTCGGTGAACCCGCTTTCTTTAAGCAGGTTCTGAACTTGTTCTTGCCAAAAGAGGTTGGGATTTTGTTCTGGCGCAAGAACCGCTGCAGAAGGGGAGGCCGGTTCGATGTTTTCATAGCCGTAGACCCTTCCGACTTCTTCAACAATATCCTGCGGCAAAGAAATATCTGGACGCCAACTGGGGACAATAATCCTTAATCCCTTCACCCCAAACCCCAACCGGCTCAAAATTGCTTTGACAGCGGTATCTGGAATTTTCATGCCCAACAATTTTTCGCCAAGATCTTTAGGTAAAACAATTTCTTTGGGGGGTACAGTCCCGTACCTCCTTTTGCCAACATACGTATCGAGAGTTTGCACAACTCTTCCTCCTCCGAATTTTTCCAAGAGAAAAGCTGCGCGCTCAAGCGCTTTCATCACCCCTCCCGAATCCACTCCCCGGCAATATATTTCTGCAGCGGTGGTTGAATAGGAAAGTTGTTTTTTTGTTTGATAGATCTTGGTGCGGTCGAACACTGCTGCCTGGAGCACGATGTTTTGGGTTTTTCCGCCAATTGAGCTCGTTTTTCCTCCGCGAATGCCCGCAAGATCAATAAGGCCCTGCCCGTCTTCAATCACCAAAACTCCTGCCGGAAGGGAAAGTTCTGCTTCATCGAGCAAGGCAATCTCTTCATTTTTCTTTGTTTCTCTGATTGTCATCTTGGAACCCTTGATCTTGTCGAAATCAAATGCATGGAGGGGCTGGCCAAGTTCTAGCATGACAAAGTTGGTAATATCCACGATGTTATTGATGGAATTCACGCCCAGCATTGCTAAACGGTCTTGCATCCACTGGGGCGAAGGAGCAATCTTCACTCCCTCAATGACAAACGCGGAATACCTGGGCACAAATCGAGAAGCACGGATTGAAACCTTCAACTGGGGAAGAAATGATTTTTGCGCGTACGCACGCGCGCGCGGAGGCGTTTGAAGTTTTTGCTTGGTGATTGCCGCGATTTCCCTTGCGAGGCCTTCGTGGCCCATGCAGTCGCCGCGTTCCGGCAATATCGCAACATCGAGAATCCAATCCTTTCCCTTTTGTTCAATGCCGTCCACCTCAAATGCGTGCATGGTTAAAAGATTTGCCAGTTTTTCTGTGGCAGGAAGTTTTGTTTTAAAAAATTCTTGTAACCAGTTGTACGAAAAAAGCATTGTTAAATTGTTGAATTGTTAGAATTGCTGGAGAAATCTCAAATCGCCCGAATAGAACAATCGGATGTCGTTGATCTTGTACTTCATCATTGCCAACCGGTCCAAGCC
>JACOVR010000017.1 GCA_016177245.1 Candidatus Wildermuthbacteria bacterium
AATGTATCAAAAAATTCTTCTGGATATTTTTTGTGGAATGTGTGGAATGAAAAAACGCAGATTTTTGACCTCACGAAATTGATCGTTGGCTCCCAGGGGACCCTTGGAATCGTTACCGAAATAAAGTTTCGATTGGTGAAACCAAAGAGACATTCTGCGCTTTTGGTAATGTTTCTGGCGTCGTTAGATCCTTTGGTAGAAACCATTACCGCGGTGCTCATGCACAAACCAGAAACCTTTGAGTCGTACGACGACCACACGTTGAAACTTGCCGTGCATTTTTTTACCGACTTTTTGAAACTGATGAAAGCGAATATCATTGTTCTCGCGTTTCGATTTCTCCCGGAATTTTTCATGGTGCTGAAAGGAGGCGTTCCCAAACTTGTTTTGCTTGCGGAATTTACCGGCGATTCAGTCAGCGAAGTAGAGACCAAAGCAAAAGAAGCGCAAAAGGAAGTTGCAATGTTGGGCGTGAACACCCGCATTTCAACGAATCCTGGAGAAATCGAAAAGTACTTGGCCATTCGGCGCGCGAGCTTCACCTTGCTTCGTCGCCACCCCCGCGGCTTGCGCACCGCTCCCTTCATCGATGATATCATTGTGAGGCCGGAGCATCTTGAAGAATTTTTGCCAAAGCTTACTGCGATTCTTTCGCAGTATCCCGATGTCATCTATACCGTTGCCGGCCACGCGGGCGATGGCAACTTTCACATTATTCCTTTGATGGATTTTAAAAAACCCAACGTAAAAGAAATCTTAAAAGAGCTTTCCCAAAAAGTTTTTGCATTGACGCTTCAGTTCAAGGGGTCGCTTTCAGGCGAGCACAACGACGGCATTATCCGCACGCCGTTTTTGAAAAATATGTTTGGAGAAGAGATGGTTGAGTTGTTTTCTGAAACAAAAAGGATTTTTGACTCTTATAACATCTTCAATCCGGGGAAGAAAGTCGATGCTTCCTGGGATTACGCCATGTCGCATTTGGCAGAGGCATGATATAATAAAAAACATGCCAGAGCTTTTTTTACAATCAAATATTCAAACATTTCTTCCATTGCTTCTTGCGTTTGTGTTGGGAGCGCTGCTCGGCTTGGAGCGCGAGTTGAGCGGAAAAGCCGCGGGTTTGAGAACATACGCGTTGGTTGCGTTGGGAGCCGCGCTTTTCGCGTTGGTTGCGAAAGAGTCGTTTCTCCAACTTGCCGCAGAGCAGGGGACGCGTCTTGATTTGGGCAACGTGATTGCGGCAATTGCCGTGGGTCTTGGGTTTTTGGGTGCGGGCCTTATTGTGCGCCATGAAACGAATATCTGGGGGCTTACTTCAGCAGCCGGCGTGTGGGCAACCGGTGCAATCGGAGTAAGCGTGGGTCTTGGATTCTACAGCACCGCCGTGTTCGCAACCATTTTGGTTTTGTTTGTCTTTTCAGTCCTGCGCATGTTCGAAAAAGAAGTCATCCACAGGGGAAAGTAATCCACAACTTGCTAGGGGTTGTAGGATTGACACCTGTTGGCATACGATGATAATGAAAACACACAACGTGTTCTTTTTTTATGAAAAAAATATTACCGTACTTTGGCATCGCGATTGTTGCTGGAGTAATTGTTTTTGGAGTACAGGGGGGTAGGACAAATGAATTCATCAATCAAGATGTCCTATCTATCTCTGCTGTACTTGACGTTGAGGGCAAGCGATATGAAATTTCTTTGTCCCAAGGGAGCACGGTGCATGAACTGATGCTTGCGGCAAAAGGGCAGTATGACTTTCAGTTTAGCGGCAGAGAGTTTCCCGGGATGGGTTTTTTCATAGAGGAGATCAATGGATTGGGACAAAATTCCCGAGCTGGGAAATACTGGATTTACTATATCAACGGTCGAAAGGCCGAGGTGGGAATATCAACATATATTGTTCAGAAAAACGATGTTATTTCTTGGAAGTATGAAGACGAAGAATAGCATAATTCTTTCGGGCTCTGCTGTTGCTTTGGCGGCGTTATTTTTATTGCCAGGATTAGCGTTAGCAGACGTGCAGGGCTCTCTCTATATTCAGGGACCCGGAGGGTCTGTTCTGGTAAACAGCGCCCTTACTGTTCCTGCGACATGTACGGTGCAAGACAGCGCGGGAGCATCTCACGACTTTACCGGGCACAAGGCGATATGCGCGCTTCAAGCGGCAAAAGACACCGGGATCATCACGGATTTTGTAGTTACGGACTGGGGATTTGGGTTCAGCTTAGATAGCGTGAACGGCACGGCAAACGCCCTTGACTGGAGTGAATTGTGGCAGCTGTGGGTGAACGGAAAAACAGCTGATGTGGGGATTCAGGGAATTGTACTCTCTCAAGGAGATGACTTTCAGCTTACCTATGGCCCCTGGCCAACAGGAATTATTTCTCTCGCCCAGAATACGCCAGGAGGCCCTGTGGTTACCGACATCTATCCAAGGCGTTTGCGCGTTGAGGAGGCAGTCTCATTCCTTGTTGCGAACCAGCAAGAAAATGGATCCTTTGGCCATTCGCTCTTTACCGACTGGGTTGCCATTGCATTGGGCGCGTATCAGGGGAACAGCGCCTCTGCATTTTACGCAAAGGAAAAACTTGTGGAATGGCTGAAAGAGAACCAAATTCCAGCAGGGAGCCCGTTGACCGACTTTGAGAGAAGGGCAATGGCATTAATGTCTCTTGATATCAGCCCCTATAACGGCACAGAAACCAACTACATCCAAGCAATTCTCAACGGATTTGACGGCCAGCAGTTTGGAAGCGTAAATCTGGTGAATGACGATATCTTTGCGCTTTTGGTGCTTTTGAGAGCGGGGTACCAAGCACAGGAAGGAGCCGTGGCAAATGCGCTCCAATTTATTCTCGGCTCGCAGCGAGAAGACGGCTCTTTTGGCGATACGGATATGACAGCAGCCGCGATTCAGTTGTTAGATCTTGTCTCTTCTGGCAAAGAACGGGACGAGGCTGTCAGAAAGGCAAAAGCATATTTGGAGAAAAAACAAGAAAGCACAGGGGGATTTGGGAACGTGTATTCAACTTCCTGGGTGCTACAGGCGATTGCCGCTTTGCAGGAAAACGGTGATTCCTGGGTTATTGACGACAGAACGCCCGAGCACTTCTTAGCGCTCCGCCAAGCGTCAGACGGAGGATTACTTCAGGCAGAGTCAAAGGAGAATAGGGTATGGGCTAGTGCGTATGCAATACCCGCAGCCCTTGGAAAGCCTTGGGGTTCTATTCTTGGCACATTTGAAAAACCGTTAGCTCTTTTGCCAAAAGAAGCTTCACAGGAAGGTTCTTTAGTCCCTTCAGTTGTACAAGATGAGAAAGCGGTTGTCGTTGAATCCATCAAACAGCAGATTATAGCTTTACAAAGAGAAGTCGCAGTGCTGTCGCAGTTAGAGTACATTCAAAGCGAGCTTGATCGTATTGCGTTAGAAGTTAAGGCAGTACAGGTGGGGGTTGTAGCATTTCACATTGAGCAGCTTGCGCAGAACATAGGACAGCCTAGGCCGGAGACCTTGGCGCAAGCGCCAGCGCCAGCACCAGCACCCACTCCAGCCCCTCCCGTTGCAAGAGTGAATGAACCGTTAGCTCCTTCTCAAGACCTATCTCTGGATCCTGACCTATCTGCTATAACGCTTGTGCAAGAAGATGAGACAACTCCATTAGCTGCAGAAGCAAAAGCAGCAGCGGGCAGCCAAGGATTATCTCCGCAGCTGATTTTTCTTGTTGTGATCGTGGGAGGAGCGTTGTTGATGTTCTCTGGGAGAATGAGTAATGTGCTTTCCCTTTTGCGCAAGACCTTCTTTAAGGTATATCATAGGGGATGATCTATATTGCTGCGGATCACGCAGGATTTGAGTTAAAAGAGGAAATAAAAAAATATCTCATAGAACAAAACAAGGAATTTGAAGATCTCGGCGCTTTTGAGTTGGACAAAGACGACGATTATCCGGATTTTATTGCGCCAGTCGCAAAAAAAGTAGCCGAAAATCCAGGACAAAACAGAGGAATTGTTTTTGGCGGCTCTGGCCAAGGCGAGGCGATTGTCTCAAACAGATTCAAGGGAGTAAGGGCGGCAGTTTATTACGGAGGCAATCCTGGAATTGTAAAACTTTCGCGCCAGCACAACGATGCCAATGTTCTTTCGCTTGGCGCACGATTTCTCACAAAAGAACAGGCCCTCGAAGCCGTGGAACTTTGGCTTAGCGCGTCTTTTGAAGGCGGCCGTCACGCCCGCCGC
>JACOVR010000018.1 GCA_016177245.1 Candidatus Wildermuthbacteria bacterium
AGGTGTCTCATGGCGTGGTTGCGTATTCGCTTGGAGATTCCACCGCAAAAAACGCGGGCAGGTTAACGCTTAACCCGTTGCCCCACATTGATCCTTTTGGGTCCGTCCTGTTGCCACTCTTGCTGATTGTCATTTCTCAAGTTTCAGGTGGAGGAATTATTTTGGGCTGGGCAAAGCCAGTGCCTGTTGATCCCCGCAATTTTAAAGATCAAAAATGGGGTTCTCTCAAGGTGAGTTTGGCGGGGCCCGGCTCAAACATTGCGCTTGCAATCGCCTTTGGTTTGCTTTTGCGATTTCTGCCGGCAGACGCGCTTCCTCCGACATTCTTTCTCTTTGCGGGCGTTATCGTATATCTCAACCTGCTTCTTGCCATGTTCAATCTAATCCCCATTCCTCCGTTGGACGGTTCCCATGTGTTGTTTTCGTTTCTTGGCCCAAGGGCAGAACCCCTGAAACTATTTTTGTATCAATACGGCTTCGTTTTCCTCCTGCTCTTGATCTTCTTTCTCTTCCCAGTAATTTCTTCCGTGGTACAGTTTCTCTTTCGTCTCATTGTTGGAATTGACATCTGAAACATTCTTTGCTACATTTCTTTTGTTATATGCCCACGATCCATCAGCTGATGAAAAAAGGGAGAAAGAAAATCGCCAAGAAAGACAGGTCTCCTGCCCTGACCTTTGGTTTTAACATCAAGCAAAATCAGCCCCGGGAGTATTACTCTCCATTGAAAAGAGGAGTGTGCGTGAAGGTGTTCACCACCACGCCCAAAAAACCAAACTCCGCCCTTCGCAAGGTCGCGAGGGTGCGTTTGTCCAATGGCATGGAAGTTACCGCGTACATCCCCGGCGAAGGGCATAATCTTCAGGAACACTCGGTGGTGGTCATTCGGGGCGGAAGAGTAAAGGATCTGCCGGGAGTCCGCTACCATGTGGTGCGGGGCATGCTCGACGCCGCTGGCGTGGAAGGTCGTAAGCAGGAAAGAAGCAAATACGGAGTGAAGAAGCCCAAGTAATTATGTCGCGGTCATCATACAAAAAACATTCTCCGGAACCCGACCCTGTCTATCACGACGTCGTGGTTTCAAAGTTTGTAAATCAGGTGATGGAAAAGGGGAAAAAGAACCTTGCGCGCACCATTGTGTACGGCGCTCTTGAGGTTTTAAAACAGCAAACAAAGCAAGACCCCTTGGAGGTTTTTCACAAAGCAATCGAAAACGTTGCCCCCTTGCTTGAGGTAAGGTCAAAACGTGTTGGGGGAGCAACCTATCAGGTTCCCGTAGAAGTGCAGGGCGACAGACGGATGAGCTTGGCAATGCGTTGGATCATCGGGGCAGCCGTTGCAAAAAAGAAAAAACAAATGCAGCAGAAGCTCGCAGAAGAACTTCTGCTTGCATTTAAAAACGAGGGCTCTGCAGTAAAAAAGAGAGAGGATGTTCACCGCATGGCCGAGGCAAACCGCGCCTTCGCGCATCTCGCAAGATAGCTTTTCTATGCCGCGTACGTATCCGATAGAAAGATATAGAAATATTGGAATCATTGCCCATATCGATGCTGGGAAGACCACCACAACGGAGCGGGTTTTGTTTTACACGGGCGTGTCGCACAAGATAGGCGAGGTTCACGAAGGCACCACCATCATGGACTGGATGGCGCAAGAAAGAGAGCGCGGCATTACCATCACCGCAGCAGCAACCACCTGCTTCTGGATGCGCACGCGCGACGAGCGCAGCAAAGAAAACGAATACCGCATTAACATCATCGATACCCCCGGCCACATTGATTTTACCGCAGAGGTGCAGCGATCGTTGCGCGTGCTCGACGGCGCAGTGGTGGTGTTCGACGGGGTTGCGGGAGTTGAGCCCCAGTCAGAAACCGTGTGGCGGCAGGCAGACAAGTTTGGCGTGCCGCGTATTTGCTTTGTGAACAAGATCGATCGCATGGGCGCATCGTTTGAAAAAGCGCTCCACTCCATTCAGCAAAAACTCAATCCCAACGCCCTTGCCCTGCAGATACCCATTGGAGAAGAGGAACGATTCGAAGGGGTCATCGACCTTTTTTCTCTCAAGGCATACGGTTTTGAAGGCGATTTCGGCCAGAACATTGTCGAAAAAGAAATTCCTGCTGAACTCCTTGAAACAACAAAGCAATGGAGAGGAAGGTTAGTGGAGAAAATTGCAGCTGAAGATGAGCACCTGCTCAATCGATACGTGGAGGGCCAAGAAATTTCTGTTGATGAATTGCGGCAGGTTTTGAGAAAAGCAACTTTGAAAGGTTCGTTGGTTCCTGTATTTTTGGGTTCTTCGCTGAAAAACAAAGGAGTGCAATTTGTGCTCGACGGCGTCATTGATTATCTGCCAAGCCCTGCTGATCTTCCTCCCGTGAAGGGCATTGATCCAAAAACCGGCCAGGAAATCACTCGTTCTCCTTCAGATGCCGAGCCCTTTGCCGCGCTTGCGTTTAAAATCGCTGCCGACCCGTACGTGGGTACGCTCACATTCTTTCGGGTGTATTCTGGCACCCTGCAGAAGGGGTCGTATCTTTTGAATACCACGAGCGGGGAAACCGAGCGCATCAGCAGAATGTTCCGCATGCATGCAAACGACAGGGAAGAAGTTGATGAACTCTTCGCAGGAGACATTGCTGCCACCATTGGCTTAAAAGCAACAAGCACAGGCCACACGCTCTGCCTTCCAGAATCGCCCATTGTGCTCGAGAAGATTTCGTTCCCGGAGCCGGTCATTTCCATTCGCATTGAGCCAAAAACCAAGGCAGACCAGGAAAAGATGGGCCTTGCCCTCAAACGTCTTTCTGAAGAAGACCCAACCTTTAGGGTGAAATCGGATTTGGAAACAGGAGATACTCTGATTGCGGGCATGGGCGAGCTCCATCTCGAAATCATTGTGGATCGCATGAAAAGGGAATTCAGCGTGGAGGCAAACGTGGGCAGGCCGCAGGTTGCGTATAAAGAAACCATCAAACATGAGGCAGAGGCAGAGGGGAAATACGTCCGCCAGTCAGGAGGCCGCGGCCAGTACGGCCACGTGTTTTTGAGGGTGAAACCGAAAGAGAGAGGAACCGGGTTTGAGTTTGTCGACAAAATCAAGGGAGGAGCGATTCCGCAGGAATTCATTCCTGCAGTGGAAAAGGGAGTGAAGGAAGCAACGGACAAGGGAATTCTTGCCGGCTACCCGGTTGTCGATTTGGAAGCTATGCTTTTTGACGGATCGTTCCACGAAGTTGACTCTTCTGAATTTGCATTTAAGATTGCTGCATCCATGGCTTTGCAAGCCGCTGCAAAAAGAGCCGACCCTGTTCTGTTGGAGCCCGTCATGCGCCTTGAGGTGATTGTTCCCTCTGATTTTCTGGGAGACGTGATCGGCGACTTGTCGTCCAAGCGCGGAAGAATCGAGCAAACCGAAGACCGGGCGAATCTGAAGGTGATCGATTGCAAGGTTCCCTTGGCAGAGATGTTTGGCTATTCAACCACCCTGCGATCATTGACAGAAGGGAGAGGAACCTTTACCATGGAATTCGACCGCTACGAAGAGACCCCTGCAAACATTGCGCAGGAAATAATCGAAGGAAAACGGAGATAGTATGGATTTAAACGAAATAAAAACACTTCTCGGCAAAGGAGGGGGGAAAATCGTAATTGTCGAGGACGACAAGCCCGTCATGGTGATTTTGTCGTACAACGACTACAGGGAGCAGCCAAATCCGGGCAACCAAATCGCGAAAGAAGAGACGCCCATCCCCCGAGACGAAGAGTTGACAGTTGACGATTTGCCCCTATAATAACTAATTACTAACAACTAATAACCAACAACCTACATTATATATGGCGGGAAAATTTGAACGAACCAAGCCGCACGTAAACGTCGGAACCATTGGCCACGTGGACCATGGGAAAACAACCTTAACC
>JACOVR010000019.1 GCA_016177245.1 Candidatus Wildermuthbacteria bacterium
AAAAACAGCAACCGTTTTCGTGTCTTTGTGGGGAATCGTCAAAACCCTCAATCCATTTTTAAGAATGGTTTTTTTAACCATATAAACAGATTGTATATTGTTATTTTGAAAAAGAAAACCCTCGGCGAGCGAACCCGCCAAGGGTAAACGCGAGAAGACGGCCAGCGCATTAGGTATGGACGGAGGTCTGTGCTTGCAGCGCTTGGGCCACTACGATGACAGGAATTCTGCCTGTAAAGCGCCAATTGCCCTTTGCGCAGACAGTCACTACAACTAGGCCGAGCCCCGTGGGCGCATTGAATTGAAACAGGCGCCAGCCCAGTTTTGCCATTTCGATCCTTAGGTAGTATAGATACGCTCTCTCCTTGGATAGCCCCAGCTGCTCGAGGACAATGCGGAAGGCCTCATCCTCGGTCATCTCGGTCGTCATGGCTATTCCTGCCTTTCTTCGCTTTGTTGCCCTGCCAGGAGTTCTGTCAACACCATAGATAGAGAATCTTAATCTGTCAATTTTTGGGAAACTGTTTCTGCAAGTTTTGCAATGGGAACGCGGATTTGTTTCATGGTTTCGCGGTCGCGCCATAATGTACAGAATATCATCTTTACCACCACCCTTCGAATGCTCTCGGGGTTGAATCGAATTCGGGATCTTAAAATCCCCTAATATCCTGCACCAAGTATCTTCATTTTTGAGAGATTGCTTTGAGCAATCCCGGAATTCGACCGCTGAAAGCCGTAACCTTCAGCATGTCATCTACTATCCGCTTTTTATCCTATCATATTTATGCAAAACAAAGAGGCCTTCCAAGAACCCAAGTTCCCGGAAGGCCTACGACTGAAGGATCAAAGATCCAAAGTGCTACTTGCACTGGCGCAGGAACCCGACATAGGAGTACCACTCGTCCCCGAGCCTGTGGAACTCCAGGACCCACCGCGCGCCGACCCAGCGAAGGTAGGGCACATCGAGGTCGCCGCGGCGGCGGCTCCATACTGTCCTCGGAAACAGGATCCAGTAGACGTCCTCGGGCCGCGCCGGCATCTTCTCTGGATGCGCCAGCAGCCACTCTGCGGTGTGCTGGCCAAAGTTCGCGTTCTTCTGCGATGCTCGCTTCCTCATCGCTTCACCGGAGATGAAGTTCTCGCCCTTCTCGAGGATGGGCACGAACTCGAACTCTGCTGCAGAGAGCAGGGTTGGATCGGGCTCGTCAGAACCTTCCGCCAACTCCCAACCTTCTTTGGTCATGTCGCGGGAGAAGATGGAAATGGAAATTGAGGGCGACTCATCCTGGAAGCGGCCTTCGATCAAGGCCTGAAGACCCTTTTGGAGCTTCATAGGATCAAAGGGATAGCCGACTTTCTGACGAAGCTGACGCTTGATCTCCTCAAGCTTCTTATCAATTTGCCTATACAGATCGCCTGTGACAGTAGTGCCCGCCATAACAACCTTCCTTTCTTGTCCGCCTTGAGCGGACTGCAGTGTGCTCTACGCGACAGTAAGATTTGCCGCGTTCAAGATATATAGAGCATGACTACTCAAGAAAGTCAAGCTTTTTCGCAATGATCTCGGAGAGCTGATCAATAGAAACGCGGTCTTGCTTCATGGTGTCGCGGTCGCGAAGGGTAACGTCGTTTTTTTCGAGAGAGTCAAAATCAACCGTGATGCAAAAAGGCGTTCCGATCTCGTCTTGCGAATAATACCGCTTTCCGATGTTCCCCCGATCGTCAAAGGCAACCATGAAGCGCTGGCGCAGATCGTCGTAGATTTTTCTTGCGAGCTTCACCAATTCCGGTTTATTGGCGAGCAACGGAAACACCGCGGCTTTATACGGGGCGAGTTTAAAAGGAAGCCTCAAAACGATGCGATCTTTTTCTTCGCAGTATGCCTCAAGAAGAGTTATCAACACCGAACGGTCGAGCCCGAACGTCGGCTCAATCACATGGGGCCAAAATTCTTTTCCGGTTTCGGGGTCGCGGTATGGCGCCTCTTTGAAATGGTTTCTCAAATCAAAATCGGTCCGGTACGCCAAGCCATACAATTCTTTTTGTCCGAACGGATACTCATACTCAAAATCGATTGTCCGTTTGGAGTAGTGGGCCCGTTCGCCGTCGGGAATTTCCACCTCGTGGACTTTGTTCATATCGACGCCAAGCGCTTTGATCCACTCTTCCATTTCTTTTTGCCAATATTTGAACCATTCCTTCCATTCCTTTTCTTCAACGAAATACTCAAATTCCATCAGATCGAACTCCCGCGTGCGAAAGATGAAATTCCCGGGAGTGATTTCATTGCGAAACGCTTTGCCCTGGGAAGCGATGCCAAAAGGCAATGCTTTTCTTGTCGTGTCGAGAACCTGTTTGAAATTGACAAACATTGCCTGCGCGATTTCGGGCCGGAAATACACGACGTTTGCCTGTTCTTCGGCAGGACCAAGGAAGGTCTTCAGCATCAGGTTAAATTGTTTTGGTTGGGTTAATTCGCCATTGCATTCTGAACATTTCGGATTTACAATCTCATCTTGACGAAATCGTTTGTGGCACTTCTTGCATTCAACCAGGGGGTCTGAAAATTCCTTCAGATGCCCCGACGCCTCCCATACTTTGGGATTCATCAAAAGCGCGGCATCGATGCCAACGATATCTTCACGCTGGTGCACGAACCGCTTCCACCATTCTTGCTTGATGTTGTTTTTCAACTCCACGCCCAAGGGCCCGTAGTCAAAAGAGTTTGCAAGCCCCCCGTAGATTTCAGAGGAGGGAAAGATAAATCCTCTCCGTTTTGCAAGAGACACGATTTTTTCCATTGCGTTTACCATTCACGTACTCTACCAGATACCGAACTACTGAACAATTCCTTGCGCTTGAGAAAAGGAGGGGTCGTTCAACTCTGTTGTTGTTACGGGAAGGTCGATGCCAGAAATGGTTTGGATGGTCCAGGCGTCGTCGCCGGTGATCAGCGCATGGCCAACAAGTTGCGCCGCGCTGCCCCGCTGAAACGCGCTGGGTGAAAATCGAATCTGGAACGCAACCGAAGCAATGTTTGAAAATGTGCCGGTGCCAGCAAGCAAGTCCCCTGCCGCCCACACGATTTCCCTTGATTGTGAATCAAACGTAAGGGGAGCACCCTCGGGGAACGTTTTGCCCGTGAGCTCGACCCCTTGCGGCAGGATCGCTTTCACCTTTGCGTTTTTCACGTCGTTAAAGGAATTTTTCGCCTGCCAAATGATTGTATACGTTGTGGATTCTCCCGCGCGCGGGGGGAGAGGGCCTGAATTCCCAAATGCCTCGTCTTGGTAGAATGCGCGCTGTTCAGCCGCAAGCCGCGAACTCACCTTTACCTCGAAATCCTCTTTCGCGTCGGAGAGCAAAATCTTGCTCCGCAAAACAAGATTTTTGTCTTTGGGGTCAAACCCCTCAATGGCATCCCTTGCCCTTACCCAGAACTCTGCTCTCCCCGTTTCTCCCTTGCCAAGAAAGCGCAGCCGCGGAACATTTTTTGCCTCCCACACAATGGAATTATCTCCCTGCTGAAAGCTTCCTTCCTGTGTTTGAATGGTTTGGGCATCGAATGCAATCCCCTCGAGCGCGACAACGAGGAATAGATTTTCCAGGTTGCGCTCGCTCACATTTTTGAAAAAGATTTCATAATGAAGAATGTCTCCTGGCTGCACAAAAGAAGGAGTGTCGCCGTTGATCAGCTGGGAAATCTGGAGCTGCGGCTTCGTGATTTCTACGCCTCTTGCGATTTCTTTCAAAAGAGTAAATTTCCCTTCGCGCCAGCTGCCCAAGCTTGCCCTAAAAATCTTTACTTCCTGCAGCTCACCCTGGAGCTTTCCTCGCACGCCAATGCGCCCGCCTTGCGTTTTGTTGAGCACGCCGATTTTCCATTCGTTTTCTCCGATCGGCTGGGGGGTCGCCTGCGCAAACCCAAATCCGTCAGGGTATTCGATTTTGATGCGGAGGTCTGCAAGCGGGTATTCGGAGTTGGAAAAATAGTTGAGGGCAAAATTGAGCTGCTGCTCCGATTCGGTGCGAGAAGGCATGTCGAGCTCGAAACTCAAAGGCACGAAAGCAATGAGGGTAGTGCCTTTTGTCTGGCCTTCAAATCGCGCGTGAAGGTTTTTGGGATTGTATGCGAGCGTTGCCTTTGCCTCTTTCAGCTCGCCCTCTTTGCCGAAGAGACGACCCTTAAACTGGAGGGTTTCTTCCTGGCCGGGATAGATATCGTCAAGGCGCCGCGTCACGCGAAGATTTGAAGATCCTTCAACCGCCGATCCTTCAGGATATTCGAAAAAAAGCACGGCGTTTTCAAGGCGAACTTGGCTGTTGTTTTTCCAGCGGACAATGTAGGTGATTTCTTCGCCGAGCGTTGCTTCCGACGGAGCGATCACTTCGAATTTGAGCAATTCTTTTGAAAACGTGTTTCTCTGCCACAACCAAACAACCAATCCGCCAAACAACAGCAGCCCCGCAATAATAAAAAGTTGAATATGTTTCTTTTTGATCTTCATATACTTTCTAGTGTACCTATTTTTTAATGCCGAGCCAAAGCGAAGAGTTCTCGATTGCAATATCTTTTCCTTTGTCGGGATCCTGGGTTTTGCCTGCAACAAATTTTTGAATGCTGGTACCTTTTGCAATCAAGGACTTATTCCTTTGAAAAATATCTGCAAGTTCACCACTCCCCTCGTAATACAACACAGCTTTCTCGCCGGGCTTATATCCTACTTCTTTTCTCAAATCCTGAATGTTGCGCACAAGTTCGCGCAGCATTCCTTCTTTCTTGAGTTCGGGAGTAATTCTCGTATCGAGCTCAACATCCTGCTTGAGGTCTTTATCGAATGCAAGTTCTTTTACGTTTACTTCGTCTTTAATCAGTAAAAGAAGCTCGTTTCGGGTTTCGGGTTTCGGGTTTCGGATTTTAAGTAAGGCGAGGGGCTGTCTTACTTTAATGCCCGCTTTTGCCCTTTCGGCAAGCGCTTTGGCAACGATATCGCGAACCCAAACCATTTGCGTTTCAAGTTTTGTGTTCTGCGCTTTAGGCTTAGGCCAACTCGTCAAATGCACACTCCCTGCCTGCCGGTCAGACAGGTCTTTATTGCCAAGTTCTTTATATATATACTCTGCCAAGAATGGAGTGAAAGGAGCTGCCACCTTGCATACTTCAGAAAGCACAAATCGCAAAGTCGCCGAGGCCTCTTTCGCCCTGCCCCTTGAGCGGCGAATATACCAAAGCGAAAGGTCATTCACCACAAAATCCTGGATTGCCCTTCCTGCGCCTGTAACATCGTAAGCGTCGAGTTTTTTAGTAACGCCCTCGACGGTTCCAGCGAGCCGCGATAGAATCCACTTGCCCAATGCGTTATTCGTAATTCGCAATTTAGAATTTCGAATTACGGATTGCGGATTGTAGGTTTTGTAAAACACGAAACAGTTCCAAAACGTAAGCAGGAAATTGCGCGTGGCCTGCTGGATATCTTTTTCAGAAAAAAGTTTGGGATCGCCCGGATTATTGATTGTGAAAAAATACCAGCGCACCGCGTCAACGCCGTATTTTGCAATCATGTCCCAAGGGCTCACCACGTTCCCCTTGGACTTCGACATTTTTTCTCCTTTCTCATCAAGCACGTGGGAAAGCGTAATCACATTTTTGTATGGCGCCTTAAAGCCAAGCAATGTAGAAACGGCAAGCAATGTGTAAAACCAGCCGCGAGTTTGATCTATCCCCTCAACAATGTAGTCAGCAGGAAATTCCCTTAATTGCCCGCCCATCCAATGATTCTGGGCAAAGGGCATGGAACCCGAATCAAACCACACATCAGCGACTTCTTTCACCCTCTCCATCGTGCCATTCTTGCACCTGGCGCAGGGAAATTTCACTTCATCCACGTACGGACGGTGGAGGTCAATTTCCCCTTGTTCATTGCGCGATACTGCATGAGCATTTGCTCTCAACTCCTGGACCGAACCCATCACCTCCCTATGCTCGCATTTTTTACATTCCCATATCGGCAACGGAGTTCCCCAATACCTTTCTCTTGAAAATGCCCAATCCTTTGCCTCTTTGAGCCATTCGCCCATTCTTCCTTTTTTAATGTGCGAAGGAATCCAGTTGATCGCATCGTTGTTTTTGATGAGCTGGCGCTTTACCTTTTGCACGTTCACAAACCAGCTTTCTTTCGCATAGTACAAAAGCGGCGTGGAGCATCTCCAGCAAAATGGGTATTCATGCTCGTAGAGTTCTTCTTTGAACAAGAGGCCTCTTTTTTTGAGATTTTCCACAATCAAAGGATCGGCATCTTTCACAAACATCCCCTTCCATGGCATTACTGAAGCAATAAACTTCCCCTGCTCATCAACCAACTGAAGCATTGCCAAATTTTCTTTTTTCCCAAGGTTGAAGTCGTCTTCTCCGTATGCAACCGCCGTATGCACGATTCCGGTTCCCTCTTTGATTGAAACAAAGCCGGCTGGAACTACCTGCCAAATCTTTTTGCCTGCTTGCGCTTTGCCGAATCGGAACAGGGGTTCGTAGGCAGTCCCTATCAAATCCTTACCCTTGAAAGTTTTTATAATCTTGTGATCGCCAAGCACTTTCTCCGCAAGATCTTCTGCGAGAATATATGTATCTCCTTCTTTTTCTGCGAGAACATATTCAATATCTTTGCCCACGGCAAGCGCAACGTTCCCCGGCAGAGTCCACGGAGTCGTCGTCCACGCCAGAAAATAGGTTTTGGATTTTGAGATTTGGGATTTGGGGTGTGTCCCGACCCCGTCGAGGATCCTCGATGAAATCGGGATTTCGGATTTCGGATTTCGGATTTGGAACTTAACGATTACAGAAGGTTCTGTAATCGTTCTATATCCTTGCGCCATCTCATGCGAAGAAAGGGGGGTACCACATCTGGAGCAATACGGCACTACTTTGTGGTCCTTGTAGAGCAGTTTTTTCTTCCAGAATGTTTTTATGATGAACCACAGGGTTTCAATGTACGAGGTTTCATACGTGACGTAAGGGTTTTTCATGTCAAGCCAGAAACCGATGCGCTCTGTTAAGCCCTCCCATTCTTTTTTAAATTCCCACACCGATTTTTTGCATTCCGCGTTAAACTTTGCAATGCCGTATTTCTCAATGTCTTTTTTCGATTTCAAACCGAGTTTTTTCTCGATCTGAAGCTCCACAGGCAGGCCGTGCGTATCCCATCCCGCCCTCCTTTCAACCAAAAATCCAGCCATTGTTTTGTAGCGCAAGATGATGTCTTTAAACACGCGGCTCAACACGTGGTGGATCCCGGGTCCCGCGTTTGCAGTTGGCGGCCCTTCGTAGAAGACAAAACGCTTGCCTTTTTTGCGTTTTTCTACGCTTTTTTCAAACGTCCGCTCCTTTTTCCATCGTTCTAAAACTTCCTCCTCCAGTTTCGGAAAATTCACGTCCATATCCTTTCTTTTATCACATCCTCTCTGGAGTTTGAATACCTAACAGCGTCAGGCAGTTTTTGAGAAGCTGGGCGGTGGAGGCGGTGAGCAAAAGGCGGAATTGTTTTTGGTCTTTGGTTTCTGCTTCTAAGACCCGATGCGTGTTGTAGAACAGGTTGTACTTTTGCGCCAAGTCAAGGGCGAAGTTTGCAACGAGGTTTGGAGAAAACTTCTCTGCCGCCTCTCTTACAATTTCAGGAAATCTATATGTTGTTCGCAGAATATCGAGCTCTTCTTTTGATAGTTTGAAGTTTTGAGTTGTGGTTTTTACTTTTGACTTTTGA
>JACOVR010000020.1 GCA_016177245.1 Candidatus Wildermuthbacteria bacterium
ATGCGAGACATCGCATCATTTCCAGAATTATTTTCTCCAACGCGCCCCAGAAGAGTGCGGAATTCGTATCGCTCAAGAAGTTCGCGCGCCTTGGCAGTGTTCAACCCGCTCCACGAAACGTTCGAAATTGAGAAATCAATGGGCGCGTTCCGGTCGAGTGTTGCAAGGTCGCGGCTCAACAATGCCTGGTCTTTGTATTGCACAAGGAGTGCTTGTGTTCTCGGTTTTATTTCCTTGAGCGCTTCCGATTCGTATAGGTTCTCCATCGACTGGAACCTTGAGAGAAGGTCGATTGCGGTTTTATCTCCTATGCCCGTGACGCCGGGGATATTGTCTGAAGGATCGCCCCGCAGGCCCTTGTAGTCGCGAAGTTGTTCTGGCAAAAGACCGCCGAATCGTTTTTGCACGGCTGCGGTATCGTAGAGCACCGTGTCTTGGAGGCCTTTGCGCATGGTGAATACTTTTGTTTTGTCATCCACGAGCTGAAGCGTATCCATGTCGCCAGATACAATAATCGTTTCCAGCGGGGGATGCGCCTGTTTTTGCGGAGCGATCCTTGCGATGGTGGCTATGAGATCATCTGCCTCAAGGCCCTGCTGTTCAAACGCAGGCACCCCGAACGCAGCGAGCGCTTCCTTTACCAAGGGGATTTGATCATATAGTTCATTGGGCGCTTTTGCCCGTTTTGCCTTGTAGGCGGCGAATTGCCTGCCTCTTTTGGTTGGACCGGGCGCGTCAAAACACGCCGCAATGTAGTCGGGCTTGAATTCTTTGATCACCTTGAAAAACACGAGCAAGAATCCGTAGAGCGCGTTCACCATTTGGCCTTTTGCGGTCGTGAGTTCTGGCAACGCGTGAAATGCCCGGTGAATGAGCGAGTTTGCATCGATGATGATAAGGCGTTTTTTCATGAAATTTGCAAAGTTCTCTTGGTAAGGCCCTGCGTTTGGAAATGAATAAAAATGGTTTTTCGCGGGAGGATAGATTTGATGCGGTCGGCCCACTCGACGAGCACGATGTTGCGAGGATCTGCAATGATTTTTTCCCAGCCAAGCGCCAAGAGTTCTTTGGGGTTTTTCAACCGATAGCAGTCAGCGTGGATATAGGTCCTATCGGACCGATAAGTCCTGTAGGTCTTATAAATTACGAATGTTGGGCTTGCGATTTTTTCTTTGACGCCCAGGCCCTTGGCGAATCCTTGCGCAAACGTTGTTTTCCCCGAACCCAACTCGCCCACCAACCCAACCACGGCTGCATGCCGAAGGGGTTTTTGCCTAAGAATGCTTTGCGCAAGCAACGATGCGGAGGTTTTTGTGGCGCGGGGATAAGAAGAAAAAAACGTTGACTTTTTCATGGATGCTGGCTAGAGTAGAATAATTTCATGGAAAAGGTGTTCATTGTTGCGCTCAAGGGGCTTGCCCCAAAAATTTCTCGGGTTTCGTATGAAAAGGATGAGAAAGATGTCAAGCTCTATTTTACGTTGCGCAACGGCGAGATTGCGCCCGAAAATCTTTTGATTGAGCCGGCAATGCTTCCTGCTCCCCTCATTGTAGAGAATGGGGGGCCCGAACACAAACTTGCAAAAAAAATTGCCGAGGCGGGGCAGTACCTCCCCACCTCAAGGATTTTTGTTGTATTTTTAGAAAAAAAGATTTTCCAGGAATGCGGCGCTACAGAAAAAATGGTCCCTGCGGCACTCAAAAAACTTCGGACGCCCGACTCCTCCATGCTCGCAATGATTGAAAGAAACGATGGGAATACAAAGGGAATCCTCTGGAGCAGCCAAAAAGATCTGCGAGAAAAAATGCTGTGGTATGGAAAGGGGAAAGAAAAAGGGAACTGGGTGGTTTTTGAAGTTCCCCGCCAGCACCTGCAAGATGCAAAAAATAAAATCCTGGCCTTGCTCTAACCTGCATGCGGCTGGAATTCAAAACAGAAGGGGATACAAGTCAAACGCTTCAAAATCTTCTGGACCGCGCAGTGGCCCTTGGGGTTTCTGACATCCACGGGGAGGCGCTCGAAGGCGGGGCAAAGATTCGTTTTCGAATCGATGGGCTTTTGCACGACGCGGGCATGCTTCCCCCGGAGTTGTATGGCCAGCTTCTCAGCCGCATAAAACTCCTTGCCGGAATCAAGCTCAATGTGGCAGATCGGCCCCAGGATGGAAGTTTTTCGGTGCAGGTTGCCGGGAATGAAATAGAAATACGGGTTTCCACGCTTCCCTCTGAATACGGGGAAACAGTGGTGTTGCGGCTCCTCAATCCCAAGTCGCTCATTGGGTTTGAGCAACTGGGGTTGAGAGCGGATTTGCTTTCGCTTTTTCAAAAAGAAATCCGCAAGCCCAACGGCATGATCGTGGTGACCGGCCCCACGGGGTCGGGGAAAACCACCACGCTCTACGCATTTGTGCTGCAGGTCAAAAAACCAGAACTCAAAATCATCACCATTGAAGACCCCATTGAGTACCATCTGGAAGGAATTTCTCAAACCCAAGTGAATGAATCAAGGGGGTACACGTTTGCTTCGGGCCTGAGGGCGATTGTGCGCCAAGACCCCGATATTATTTTGGTAGGAGAAATCCGCGACGAGGAAACCGCGGACATTGCGCTCCAGGCATCGCTCACCGGACATCTCGTGTTTTCCACGCTCCACACGAATGATGCAGCAGGAAGCGTTGCGCGATTTGTGGCGCTTGAGGCAAAAGCAGCAACCGTTGCTTCTGCCGTGAACCTCATCATTGCTCAGCGACTCCTTCGGAAGATATGTAAAAAGTGTGCGACAATGGGAGAGGCAAGCAGTCAGGAAAAAGAGAAGATTCAAAAAGCCCTCGCAGTCGTGCCAGCCAAACTCCGGCCAAAAGTTCCGCCGGCACTGAAAATCCCCAGGGCAGCAGGATGCCCCCAATGCAACGATACGGGCTACAGGGGAAGGGTGGGGATTTTTGAAGCGATCGAGATCGATGATGAAACAGAAGAGTTTATCATACCCAATCCTTCCTTGTCTGCGCTAAGAAATTTTGCCATAAAGAAAGGGATGGTGCCAATGTTTCAAGATGGAATACTGAAGGTGTTGGAAGGAGTGACCACGCTTGAGGAGCTGGAGCGCGTGAGCGCAGAAACATAAAAGAGCCCTTGGCTGGGGACCAATTTGGTTTAGACAACGCAAATTTGAGATTACTTCGGGGCATAGCTCAGCACCACCTGTGCTACCCTCCAAAAGATAACCCCTAGAGGTCCCCAGCCAAGGGCTCAGAGAATACTTATTATAAATCACAATAAAATGTTTGTCAAGAGTCCGCCGCAGACAACGCTTGAGGAAGAAAAACTCGAGGCAACCTTGAGGCCAGCAAGCTGGTCTGACTACATTGGCCAAGAAAACGTAAAGGGCAACCTGAAAATTATCATTGAGGCGGCAGGCAAGCGCCAAGAGGCGTTGGAGCACCTTCTCTTTTACGGAAATTCCGGCCTTGGAAAAACTTCTCTTGCCAATGTTGTTGCAAACGAAATGGGAGCGCACATCAAGCGCACAACAGGACCCGCGCTGGAAAAGGCGGGGGATGTTGCGTCGCTCCTCACCAACCTTGAAGAAAAAGAGGTCCTTTTCATTGATGAAATCCATCGAATCAGCAAGGCGGCAGTGGAAACGCTCTACTCTGCAATGGAAGATTTCAAGCTGCATCTGGTATTGGGAAGGGGGCCCATGGCAAGAACAATGGAGCTCAATCTTCCCCACTTCACGCTCATTGGCGCCACCACGAGAATCGGCCTTTTGCCATCTCCCTTCCGCAACAGGTTTGGCGCGGTATTTCAACTGGGGTTCTATACGGCGGGAGATATCGAACACATTGTTCAGCGATCTTCCAAAATTCTTGGCGTAGAGGCTGAACACGATGCAGTGGAGTTGATTGCTGCCCGGTCGCGCTTCACTCCGCGCGTCGCAAACCGCCTCTTAAAAAGAGTGCGGGACTATGCGACGGTCGAGGCCGATGGACTTGTGTCAAAAGAAATCGCGGAAACTGCCCTACAATTTCTCGGAGTAGATGAGCTGGGCCTGGAAGAAAGCGACCGAAGAATACTGCAAGCCCTTATTCACAGATTTGCCGGGGGGCCGGTTGGGATCGAGGCATTGGCAGCCGCGGTTGGAGAAGACGAGGAAACGCTTCTTGACATGTATGAACCGTTCCTGATGCAATTAGGATTTGTGGAGCGCACTCCGCGCGGAAGAATAGCGACAAGACGCGCGTATCAACATCTCAAGTAAAAAAATACCATGTCGGGACACAGTCACGCAAGAACAATTAAACACAAGAAGGACGCTGCGGACGCGGCGCGCAGCAGCGTGTTTTCCAAAATGGCGCGGGAGATCACCGTTGCGGTGAGAGACGGCGGCGGAGACCCCGTAACGAACACGCAGTTACGAGCGGTGCTCGAACGGGCGCGCTCGTTCAACATGCCTTCCGCAAACATTGATCGAGCGATCGCGAGGGCAACGGGCGGAGAAGATGCCAGAAATCTTCAGGGGGTTCTGTTTGAGGCGTACGGGCCCGGAGACATTGCCCTGCTGATTTCGGGCATCACCGACAATAAAAACCGCACCGTGTCTGAATTGAAACAAATTCTCAACAGGTTCGGGGGCAAGCTCGTGGAAGGCGGGGCGGTGCAGTGGATGTTTGAACACAAAGGAGTTATCACAATAAATCCGAAGTCCGACCTGCCCGCCGGTCAGGCGGGAATTCGAAATCCGAAACAAAAAGAAGAGATGGAACTCAAGGCAATTGAATCTGGGGCAGACGACATGTATTGGGGAGACGAGGAAACTCTCGAGGTGTACACCAAGCCCGCAGAGTTGGAACGGGTAAAAACAAAACTCCAAGAACAGGAGCTTGCCGTGGAGTCATCCGCATTAGAGTGGGTCCCAAAAGAAAATGTGGAGATTGCGCCGGATGCCAAAGAAGCGGCAGAGAAACTTTTCGAAGCGCTTGATGCGCACGACGACGTGCAAAACATCTACTCGAACCTTAAATGATTATACTCGGCATCGACCCCGGAACCGCAATCACCGGCTTTGGTATTGTGCGCAAAGAATTGCGGGGCAAGCTTCAATGCGTCGAGTATGGAACCATTGAAACCCCGAAATCAAAAGCGGCTAGCCAGCGCCTGCTTTTGCTCCAGCGCGCGCTTTCTCGGGTTGTTTCTCGGCACAGGCCTGCGGTGGCAGTGGTGGAACGTATGTTCTTTTTTAAGAATGCAAAAACGGCTTTGCCGGTGAGCGAGGCGAGGGGCGTGATCTTGGCAGAGCTTGCAAAAAAACGGGTGCGCATTATTGAGCTTACCCCGCTCGAGATGAAAGCTGCGATCACCGGCTACGGCCGCGCAGAAAAAAAACAGATGCAGCGCATGGTGCAAAAAACGTTGCGGCTCCAAGACCTCCCGCGGCCCGATGACGCCGCAGACGCGTTGGGGTTGGCGATCGCCGGATCGTTTTTAAATTAATTGTAGAAATCTTCTCTTGCCTACCTGCACCATTGCCTCTGTGCCCGGAGAAATAATTTTGGTTCCGTCGGTTTGAACCGCGCTATTGATTTTTACCCCTTTCTGCGACACAAGGCGCCTTGCTTCTGATTTGGAGGAGGCGAGCTTTGCTGCAACCAATAGGTCAACAAGCGCTGTTTTCTTTGTGAGCGAATAGGAAGGAACTGTGCTTGGCGCCTGCTTTTTTTGGAATACCCTCACAAATTCTTTTTCTGCGCTTGCCGCAGCTTTCCTGCCGTGGTACAGAGCCACAATTTCTTTTGCGAGCGCGGCCTTGCGATCTCTCGGCGGGAGATTGGGAGGAGCACTGCTGGTGCACAGCTCAAAATACGTAGGGATAAGATTGTCTCGCAGGGTCATCAGCTTGCCATACATTTCTTGCGGCGGATCGAGAAGGTTCACGGCATTCCCATACGTCTTGCTCATTTTCCTCCCGTCAAGGCCTGGCAACAAAGGCACGGTGAGCACATATTTTTCTCTGTCGTGGTATATGTTCTGAAGTTTTCTTCCCACCAGCATATTAAACAATTGATCGGTGGCGCCGATTTCAAGGTCGACATCAAGGGCGACCGAGTCGTATCCCTGCATCAGGGGGTACAAAAATTCATGGACCCATACCTCTCCCCCTTTTTTCATGCGCGCCTGAAACATGTCTCGTTCGACCAGTTGGGAAATGGTGAAGTGGGAGGCGAGCTTGAGAACCTCGGTAAGGGTGAGCTTGGAAAGCCACTCATTGTTGCGGCGAATTTTTGTTTTTGAAAAGTCCAAAATCTTTGCTGTCTGTTCTTGATACCGTTCCGTGTTTTGTGAAACCTCCGCGGGGGAAAGGGGCTTGCGCTGTTCGTCGCGTCCCGAGGGGTCTCCGATCTGGGCGGTAAATGTGCCGAAAAGCAAAATGGTCTCGTGCCCCAAATCCTCAAACTCCTTGAGTTTTCGCAGGGCAATGGTATGCCCCAAGTGAAGATCGGGAGAGGTTGGGTCCACCCCAAGATACACTCGGATTTTCTTTTTTTTCAAAAGCGCTTCGAGCCCCTTTCGATCGGGGAGCACAGTTTCCACGCACCTTTGCAATATTTCTTTCATCTTTTCATTTTATCAGGCCCCCCCCATTTGTAAACCCACTACCTTTACATCAATAATTAACGGCCGTATAATATTGATGCATGACGATGTACAAATATTATTTCAAGAAGCCGAGGGGGGAAATCGTAAAAGATATCCTTTCGCTACTGCTCATAGGCGGGGTGGTGGCAGTCGCTGCCACCTCACCCTTCTTTGGCATCGGTCTACTCAGGGCGCTTGGAAAGAAACGGCCTTCGTACCATAGGCGCAGCGTTACCAATGCTTTTTACCGGCTTAAGAAACGGGGACTTCTCGATATTCAACAACGCAACCATCAAATATATATTTCCCTCACAAAAGAAGGGAAGCGGCAGGCGGGCGTATTCCAAATCAATGACTTAAAGGTTAAAAAACCAAAGAGGTGGGATGGAAAGTGGCGCGTGGTAATATTTGACATTGCGGAGCTAAGCCGGATCAAGCGCGACGGGTTTCGCGGCTTTCTTAAGAATCTTGGATTCCGCCCGCTCCAACAAAGCGTCTGGGCCCAACCCTACGA
This sequence comes from Candidatus Wildermuthbacteria bacterium, assembly GCA_016177245.1. Taxonomy (GTDB): domain Bacteria; phylum Patescibacteriota; class Minisyncoccia; order Minisyncoccales; family UBA10102; genus JACOVR01. Next base: position 7,150 of record JACOVR010000020.1, read on the forward strand.
ATGCCGAGACGAAATTAAGCTGTTGACGGGGTTCTTTGGGTTGAACACAAAAGAAGTGCAACTCTTGACAGTAGAAAAAATAGGCGATGATCGTCATCTTCGCGCAGAGTTTAATCTCTGATCGCCGAAGAGACATAAACATCAATTGCCAACGGCCGTATAGTACTGATGTACATATTGTGGTAACCCAAGTTTTTACAGGGGCAAAAAGAAGTGGTACATTTAGGTGGCATGAAGAAAAACCGTCGTAATAAAAGAGTCCTCCTCGCGCTGAAAATTGTCTTTCTATCCTTTCTTGGGGGCGCGGCTGCTCTTGCGCTTCTCTTCCTATACTATGCGAAAGACCTGCCCAGACCAGAACTCTTCGGGGAACTTCAATTGATCCAGCCCACACGAATCTATGACCGCGCGGGCGAGGTGCTGCTCTACGAAATCTACGGAGAAGAAAAGCGGGAGCTCGTTTCGCTCCGGGATGTTCCGCGCCATGCGCAAGATGCGGTGGTGGCGATTGAAGACGCTAATTTCTACAAACATTTTGGCGTTGACTTCCGAGGGGTTGCGCGATCTTTTCTGGTAAATTTGCGGCTTCGGGCCCCTGCGCAAGGAGGGTCAACGATTTCCCAACAGCTCATTCGTTCCTCGCTCCTCACCAAAAAGAAAACGCTCGAAAGGAAGGCTCAAGAAATCATTCTTGCGATAGAGCTGGAACGCAGGTACTCAAAAGAACAAATTCTGGAGTTTTATCTTAATCAGATCCCTTTTGGTTCGAATGCGTATGGGATCGGCGCTGCGAGCCGCGTATTTTTTAACAAAGCGCCTGCAGAGCTTTCGCTCGCAGAATCCGCGCTGCTTGCCGCCACGATCAAGGCGCCCAGCTACTATTCCCCCCATGGAGCGCATACAGAAGAGCTTACGGCAAGAAAGAACTATATTTTGCAGAGGATGGAGCAGCTTGGTTTCATCACGGCAACAGAAAGGGATGTTGCGAAAGAACAGGCGCTTGTGTTTGCCGACCCCTCTCAATCAATCAAGGCGCCCCACTTTGCGCTGCACGTAACCGACCTGCTCTTGGCAGAATACGGCGAAGAATTTTTGAGGGAGAATGGCTTGCGAGTGTACACCTCGCTTGACTGGGATCTTCAGCAAGCAGCAGAAAAGGCGGTTGCAACATACGCTCTCTCCAACAAGGCGCTCAATGCACACAATGCCGCGCTTGTTGCGCTGGATCCGCGCACAGGAGAAATCTTGGCAATGGTAGGGTCGAAGGACTGGTGGGCCCCGGCATCGTATCCCGAAGGATGCAAGCCCGGAGTCAGCTGCGTGTTTGATCCAAAAGTAAACGTGGCCACGAGAATCCCGGGCCGCCAGCCAGGATCTGCGTTCAAGCCCTTTGCATACGTCACTGCGTTTCAAAAGGGGCACGACGACAAAACCGAAACCATAGACGAACTCACCAATTTTGGCGTGTGGGGCGGCAAGGAGTACATCCCGCAAAACTACGACGGGAAATTCCGGGGAACGGTAACCCTGCGCCAGGGCCTTGCGCAATCCCTGAACATTCCTTCCATCAAGGTTTTGCTCGATTTTGCAGGACTGCGAGATAGCATTCGCACCGCGCGGGAATTCGGCCTCGCCACGATTCAAGACGACACCTCTCTGTACGGTCCCGCGCTTGTATTGGGCGGGGGCGAGGTGCGCCTGCTCGACCTTGTGTCTGCGTATGGGGTTTTTGCAACCGAGGGAATGCGAGTCCCTGCCTTGAGCATCGCGAAAATTTTAGACGCGGAGGGAAACGTGCTGCGGGAAAATCGCAACGACGCGGTGCGCATTATGGGGGCGGCCCCCATTCGCATTGTCAATAGTATTCTGTCTGACAACGAGGCGAGGGCTCCCATTTTTGGGTCGAATTCGGTGATCTATTTCCCGGGCAGACAGGTTGCGGTAAAAACAGGAACTACCCAGGACTTTCGGGATGGATGGATTGTGGGCTACACCCCTTCGACAGGCCCCGGGCAGGCCATCGTGGCTGGCGTGTGGGTGGGCAACAACGACAACTCGCCCATGGATAAGGAGCCCGGCATCGTGCTTGCGGGCCCCATTTGGAGAAATTTCATGGAACATGCCCTCTCTAAATTTTAAGGGGCATTAACACGTAGAAATAACTAGGATCTTGGGCCGACTTAATCAGCGCTGGTCCCTCGGCAGAGCTCAAGAGAAATTGCATGTGGTCGCCCTTTGTTTGCGCAAGCCCATCTGCAAGAAACCGCCAATTGAAGGATATTTCGAGTTTCTGCCCCTGCATGTCCCCTCCCAAAAAAGAGTGCTGCTCGCCAATGGTTGGATTTTTTGTGGAGATCTCCACCCGCTTCTTGCCGGGATCAAACGCGAGGAGCACGTCTTGCATTTTTCCCGAAAAAATCCCTGCCGCCTTCACGCGCTCCAGCAGGTCGCCTCGAGAAAACACACATGTTGTTTCAAAAGAAGCGGGCACCACTTCTTGGTACTTGGGGTATTCCCCCTCGATCACGCGCGATACAAGCTGAATTTCGGGCTCCCCCGGTCTTCCGTCTTGGCCGTAATGAAAAATAATCTGGGTGGGGGAAATAAAAATTTTCAAAACGCCTGGCCGGTCGCCCAAGAGGGCGAGGAGTTCTCGGCTCGCCTTTGCAGGAAGAATGCACACCTGGGGGCCCGGTGTCTCTTTGAGAAGGGGTACTGTTTTTTCTGCGAGACGAAAGCTGTCGGTTGAGGCGAGGGTGAGGGTTTTTTTGTCGAAAGAAAAAAGAACGCCTGAAATCTCTGGCCTTGCCTGGCTTTGGCCCACAAACCCGGCCACGGAAGCGAGGGCGTCACAAAACGATGCGGCATCAACGTGCGTCTGATTCTCGTCGCCCTTGGCAAGGGGGATAATGGGAAACTCCTCTGCGTCGAGTGTTTTGAAAACCGCCTGAAACTCGCCAGCCCCGATCGCAAGACCTCCTTCTTTTTTTTCAAGCGCCACGGGGCCCTCGGGCAGCGTTCCTACAAACTGGCCCAGTGGCCGGGGCGGAACGGCAAAGCTCCCTTCTTGTTCGTTTTTGGAAAGAATCTTATACCGAATCCCGATCTCGAGATCGGTGGCGCTTATCTGGATGAAATTTGATTCAACCGAGCAAAGAACGGCGCTTAAAATTGGAAGGGTTGGCGTTTTTGGAACCACTCTTTCTGCGAGAGCAAGCCCTTCTTGGAAGTTTTTTTTCAATATGGTTGCCCGCATGTATTACAGTAAGTGAGTTATTATAATGGTTACTACTGGTTACTGTGTCTGTGAATTTGTCATTTTTGTATTCAAATACGCTGTGGAAAGCATGGGGATGGGTCCTTGTGGAATAGCATCGGTTTGTTTGGGTCCGTTTTTATCCCCACCCTATCCCCCATATATGCGCTGGCGGATCAGGCCCAACTCCTCAACCAAACTTTCTGATGCTTGTAACTCTTTTGCGATTTTTTCACACGCGTAGATCGCGGTGGTGTGGTCTTTGCCGCCAAATCGTTTCCCAATGAACGGGTAGGAGCTTTTGAGTTCTTCTCGCAAAAGGTACATTGCAATTTGCCTTGGCTTCACCACCTCTTGTTTTCTTGAGAGTGCGAGAAGCTCCCGTTCCTTGAGGTCGTAGAACTCGCTCACCGCTTCAAGAATTTTTCTTGGCGTTACAAACTTGCTTGGGCTCGAAATAACGCTTTTGAGCAGCCCCTTTGCCTCCCCGAGCTCGGGAGCCCTGTTGTTGAGCCGAAAGAACGCAGCAAGCCGGTTGATTGCTCCCTCGAGCTCCCGAATGTTTCGCTGGATGTGGGACGCGACATACTCGAGCACATCATCGGCAATGCCGAGAGACCGTTCCTGGGTTTTCGCCTTTATGATTGCCATGCGCGTTTCAAAGTCGGGCAACGATATATCTGCGATCATCCCCCCCTCAAAACGGGAGCGCAAACGCTCCTCAAGCGCAGAGATTGCCTTTGGGGGACGATCGGAAGAAAAAATAATCTGCCTCCCCCTTTCATAGAGCGTGTTGAAGGTATGGAAAAGTTCTTCTTGCGTTTTATCTTTTCCCGCCAAAAACTGCACATCGTCAACGATTAAAACATCCACGTCGCGGTAGGCAGAGCGGAACGCATCGATCGTGTGATTTCGGATGGCGGACACAACGCCAGAGGTAAAGCGCTCGGACGACAGATATCGTATTTTCTTTTGGGAGAAGTCGTTCCCGATTTTGTTCCCCACTGCCTGCAGGAGGTGGGTTTTGCCGAGGCCCACCCCGCCGTAGACGAACAAGGGATTGTACACAACGCCCGGATTCTTTACCACCGCGAGGGAAGCCGCGTGGGCAAGCTCGTTAAATGGCCCGACGATAAAGTTGTCGAATACATATCTGGGGCTGAGGTTTGTTGTTTTGTCCGCAGAGAGTCCCTGGAACTCAAGCTGCGATTCTTGGGCCGGCCTGGCCTCTTGGGGCGCAGCCGCAGCCGGCTTTTGGGGCCCCCGTTCCACGAGGTACGTCACCTCTCGTATTTCGACATCCAAGCTCCGCAGGATATTGAAAATAATTTTGTTGTATTTGTTTTCGAGCCACTCTTTCGAGAAGTTGTTGGGGACAGAAACGGTGACCCCGCCGTCTTTTTTGGCAACGACGTAGGTGTTTTTGAGCCACGTGGCAAAGTTTGCCGAAGATATTTGGAATTGGAGCTGGGCAAGGGTTGCTTGCCAGAGTTCGTCTTTGGTCATAAAAACGCGCAAGGCGCAATGAAGTATTATAGGCCAGCCATGCGTTGCAGCCAAATAGAGATCAGGGCCCCCTGCGCTGGGGAGAAAGTGGGGAAAACGGGGGGAAAGATTCCTTTCTGGGTTGACCAGAACCTCTACTTGTTTTACAATGGCAGGTATGAGTATTACATATCATCCAAAAAAGAAAAAGCGCAAGAGGACCCACGGATTTTTGGCGCGGTCTGGCAGCAAAAAGGGCAGGCAGGTTCTTTCCAGGCGCAGACAAAAAGGCCGTTGGCGGCTCACCCCATAGTATGTTTCCAAGGCACTATCGGCTCCATGCGTCGAGCGAAATCAAAAACGTGATGCGAGAAAAGAGGGCCCTTCGAGAAAACGGTCTTTTTTTGAAATGGAAGCATAACAAGCAAGATGTTTCGCGGTTTGCAATCATTGTGAGCAGCAGGGTTGCGAAAAAGGCGACCGATCGGAACCGATTAAAGCGCTTACTCCGCGCAGCGCTTTTCCTGCGCAAGGACTTCCCTCGGGGATTGGATGTTGTTTTGGTTGCGCAGCCAGGGTGTGCAGTAAAAAAACTGAGCGATGCCACGGGGCTTCTTGCGAAGCTATTCCATACATCACCCCTTTTCGCGCCATGATCGGAGACATCTACCAATTTATTGTATATCAGCCCCTGTTGAACACCCTTGTGTTTTTGTATGAATATCTGCCGGGGAAGGACTTTGGAATCGCGATCATTGCGCTCACCATTTTTGTGAGAATCCTACTCTACCCCTTGAGCGCAAAAGCGTTTAAGGCGCAGCTCGCAATGGCAGAGCTCCAGCCCAAACTCAAAGAACTGCAAAGCCAGCTTAAAAACAACAAAGACGAACTCAACCGGAGAACCCTCGCGCTCTTTCGAGAAAAAAGAGTGAATCCCCTTTCAATGCTTTTCCCTCTTCTGGTTCAGCTCCCAATCCTGCTCGCGCTTTTCCAGCTGTTTCGATCTCCGCCAGAGTCAATCAGCCCAATGTTTTTTGGGATACTGGATTTAAGCGCCAGATCTATTCCTATTGCAGTGCTTTCGGCCGTAAGCCAGCTTGCGCAAGGAAAGTTTGCTGCGCCCAGCTCGCAGGCAACAGGAGGCAAGAACGTTTTTGCAACCAAAACTGCGACACACCTCTTTTCTTTATTCACCGGCTTCATCATGCTCACCCTTCCTTCCGCAGTTGGCCTGTACTGGATTTCCACGAACCTCTTTTCCGTTTGGCAACAGTGGCACCTGAGCAGGAAGCTCAAAGCTCAAAGCTCAAATGTCAAAACCGCATGATCACGAACGAAATTTTAAAAACAATAGAACAAATTGCGAGGGAGGTTTTTGGAAAGCTTGAAACAAAGGCGCAGATTTCTGTGGCGCAGGCCCGCCTGCCAGACGGGCAGGTTGACGACGCAACCGTGTCGGTGAGCGTTACCATGGACGACCCCCAACTCTACATTGGCGAAAAAGGCCAGACGCTTTTTGAAATTCAGCACGTGATCCGCGCAATGGCGCGCAAAAAACTGGGGCAGGCGCCGTGGATTGCCCTCGATATTAACGAGTATCAAAAAACCAAAGAGGCATACCTCGCAGAGCTTGCAAATGCCGCAGCAGACGAAGCCGCGCTTTTAAAGAAAGAAAAAGAATTGCCCGCCATGACCGCACGGGAGCGCCGCATCATTCACACGGTCATTTCCCAAAGAACAGACGTTACATCAGAGAGCGCGGGAGAGGAACCCGACCGCAAAGTCGTGATCAGGCCCAAGCCCTGATTCCGTCAAAGAGAGGGTTGCCGCAGCTGGGTAAGCTCGGGATTCACAATCTGCAAAAGCAGAACCGATGCAAGAACAATCAAAAGGCCAAGCAAGGCCTTTTGCACCTTGTCTTTTGCGTCCCCGGTTGCCTGGGGATTTCCCGCAGAACCCATCCACTGCACGCCTCCCCACACGATCATGACGAATGCGGCAAACCCAGCAATGCCAACGATGGCATAGTAAAACCACGCAATGATGTTGGCTAGGTTCTGCTCTGCAGGGTTGTTGATGTTTGGCCCGCCCGGGAATGTGGGATACGTAAGATTTAATTCCACCGCTTCCGCAGCAATGGGCAAGAGAAGCACGAGGAGAAGAAGCGCGAAGATGAATCGTTTCATTTGTTTACTATATCATTTTCCCCGTACCGTGTTAATCACTGCCAAGGTCCAGAGAAAAAATATGCTGACGCCAGGGATCGAGCCGCCCACAAAGAACAGCAATCCCCTTCGCAGCGCTTTGCGGCTTGCGCGCAGCTTTTGCACCCGTTCTTTCGCTGGTTGGAGTCGTCCCGTTTTCCACACCATCCAGGCAATCAGGGGCGCGCCAACAATCAAGTTGACAATCACGCCAATGCCCAACACCACGTCGAGCACGTCGATCACCACCGCGACAGGGAGAACGAGCCAGACGTCTGGGTCCAGAAAACTGCCCCGGGGCTCCTCTTCGCTGCCCGGCGCTTTAGGAGAATTTATTTGATTTTCTTCTGGCATACATTATACTTTTCGTGTTCCTGTTTCTCTTTCGAGGATTTCTTTGGGGCTGGTGGTGACGATCTCGTGTTCTGCAGGAGAGGCAACCACCCTGATGGCAACGTGTTTTTGGCCCGCAAAAAAGATTCCTTCCCCAACCTCGGTTTCCAGCAGCAAACGCTTTTCTTCTTCGGTGAGATTGAACGCCCGCTTCACCTCCTCAATCGTTGCGGGGCTCTGCTTCATCAACATTTGAATAGAGGAGTTCGTGATGATCGGCTTTCCGTACGCCGACCTTAAAAAGTCGCCCACGTCCTGGGTAATGGTGGTGACGCCCAGATAGTATTTTCTTGCGCGCTTTGCGATTCCGTACAGAAACGATGCCCCGTCTTCTGACTGCATGATCCACCACGCCTCGTCTACCACGAGCACCCTTTTCTTGAGCTCCGACCTCACCTTGTTCCAGATGTAGCGCATGACAATGTACATTGCCATGGGCCGCAGCCCCTCTTCCATGTCGCGAATGCCAAACGCGACAAACGGGTTGGCCATATCAATGTTTGTGGGTTTATTGAAAAAGTTTGCATAGGTTCCCTTGGTGAATTTCTGCAAGCGGCGCACCAGAGAATCGGCTCCCTCCATTGTTTTGAGCACCTCTTCGAGATTTTCCATTACAGGAATCCTGTCTTTCCAAAGCGCAGGATCTGTTTGCGTGGTAATGTCTTTTGCCGCATAGGTTTCACTGAGCGCCCGGTCCATGATTGCGTCTTCTTCGGGGGTGAGCCCGCCAAGCATGAGACGCATCAATCCCACAAGGTTGATAATGTTTGAGCGCAACACGTCTTCTGGCTTTTCGTCTTCTCTTGGCTGGGCAAGGTCAAACGGATTGATGTGATTTTCAGAGCCCAGGGAAATGTCAAAAAAACTTCCTCCTACTGCTTGAGACAGGGCCTTATACTCGTTTTCAGGGTCGAGCACGATCACGTCAACCCCGGTCATCAAATAGCGCATGATCTGCACCTTTTCAAAGTATGATTTGCCAGAGCCCGACTTTGCGAAAATAACCTCGTTGGCGTTTTCCAGGGAAAATCGGTCAAACAAAATCAACGAATTGTTGTGCCGGTTGATGCCGTAGAGAATTCCCTGATTGGAACTTAAATCAAACGAGACAAAAGGGAACGTGGACGACAACGGCTCCGTGTTCATTGACGTGTGCACCTGCAAAAGGTCTTTCCCGTAAGGCAGGCACGAGTTGAACCCTTCTTTTTGCTGATAGAGCGCCGGCTTGATGTATAAAAGCCGCGATTCAAAAATGGAGCGGAGCTCTGTTTCAATTTGCCGCAGCTCTGCCTGCGTTTCCCCGTAGATCGTAAGGTACAAGCCAAAGCGGAACATGCGTTCTTGCGCCGTTTGCAAACGGTCCCTCAATGTTTCAAGGTCTTGGAACGCGGTTTCAAGCTCCGGATCCCTGACCAGTCCCTTGTCTTCTTTTTCCATGATCTCCGACTGCACCTCGGTAACCTTTCTCCGGAGCCGGCGAAGGGTCTGGCCCGTGTCTACCGGGTGTACAAACATTGCAATGTCGATTGGCACGTCGAGGTTGATGGCAGGCGCAAGCCACGCAGCAGTGAGGTATCGCGGGTACGAAAACACAAAGAATGATTTTGCAAATCTGCCATTGACGTCCAGGTATTCAGACGCGACCCTGACCGACGCGGGAGCGATGATGTCTTTCGACGTTGTCACCTCGGCCTCGAAAAGTTTTTCTTTTTGTTGAGGGAGCTTCTTTTTTAGGAAAGGGATTTTCATTTTAAAACTTCGGGCGGTATTTCCGGGTAATAGCCGACCTCTGCTTCTGCCGGGTGGTGCCAGCTCCAGAAGAGCTCCATTAACTCTTCGCTCGAAAGCGGGAGCACCTGGAGTCCAGCCCTCCTCAATCCCAAGGCGACAAACTCCATTCTTTGCCAGAGCTGGTTTTTCATCCGCTGGAATTCCTCTTCAGAAAGCTTGCCCCGGATTTTCGGGGCCCTGAATCCCCCTTCCTCTTGCACGGTTTCAATCCATGAAAACGGCACCACCACAAAAAAACTTTTTGCCATGATGGAGCCCTTGACTTTCCCCTCTTGCGTTGGCGCAATCAACTGCTCAACAAATTCCCGGTAGCTTGCGGTTTGTTTTTTGAGCAAATCGGCAGATTGCTGCTGCTCAAGGCCCCTTAGATACTCTAAATATCCTGTGAGGTTGAGTCGCCGCGATTGAGCCACGATCTGGAGAGAAAAATCAAGGGAGTTGAGGAAACTCTGGAACTGATAGATGGTTGCCTGCTGTTCCTCTTCTGATTTCAACGCAAAGTTTTGGGAGCTCACAAGCATGACCCCCCGAATCGTGCGGTCCCGAAGCACCAGAGTCCCCTCCTTGATTTCCTCTAGTTCCAAAAATTGTTGCGTCGATCCTTTGCTCATTGTTGAATTGTTACATTGCTATATTGTTAGCTTCTCATTAGTAAACTTAATAAGGGAATGAATTTCTTTGGGCAGGCCACTCAGTTCTTGCAGAATGTGATCGTATTCTTCTCTCGAGAGTAGTTTCCTTCTTTTGGCTTTTTCGTTCCAATCGAGTGATTCTTTAATCGAACCATAACTATACCTATAGAACATCGCCTTCTCTTTCTTTGTGTATCTCCCAAATCCCTCGGCAATGTTTGCAGAAATAGAATCCACCGCCCTCACGAACTGCTTACCAACCGTGTCTTTTGCAAAGTAATCCCATCTCAATATACTATCCCACACATAGTTTGAAAGTTCGAGAGCTCTTTTATATGCTCCAATGTCATTTAATTTTAAGAATCTTTTCGTTGGAGTATCCACCTCAACAATTTAACAGTTTAACAATACAACAATTATCGCTTGGTAAGCTTGATTTGTTTTACGAGCGCAGCTTCTTCCTCGGTTTGTCTATACTCTTTCGGCCCGGCTGCGCCGCCCCTCCTCGATTGTTTCTGCCATATATAAGTTTTCGGCCCGACGCTGAAACTCAAGGCATTCATGATTAGGGTAGGAAGCGACCTGCCTCCGATTTTCACAAATCCCAACGCAAATCCCATAAACCCTAGTGCGATAGTCCCAACGAGAAAAATAAAAAACGGCATGGTGAAGTAAAGAAAAAAAGCGAATGCGCCAGGCACCCCAAGGTACACAAACTGTTTGAAGGTGAGGGGTCCCACCACCTTGGCTTCCCGCTCGATGAATTGGGGAATCTGGAATTGCATACGTACGAGTATCTGGTATTTAGTATATAGTATTTAGAAGATTTATGCTTCCAAGGAACTACGTATTAAGCCGTTTACAAGCTTGTGAATATGAATAGTTTGATCTGCTATTTTTGCGAAATCTTCCTTCGGCAGATATCCAACATCTCTGGTTACCAAGAGTTGATTTTGCAGTTCGGTTAGGGAACCTTTTGCCGTAAAATAAAATTGAGATTTTTCCCGCTTTCCATGCCGAGAAAACCCCTCTGCAATGTTCGAGCTTATTGAAAGAGCAGATCTTCTCATTTGATCTACAAGCGAGAACTTTTCCTCTTTGGGAAATTCTTTTGTGATGCTGTAGATTTTTACTACAAGCCGATGTGCCTCCTGCCAAGCTATTAAATCCGTAAAACTTCGTATTTTGTTTTCCATCCTTAAGTCCTAAATACTAGATACCAAATACTCGTTACTCGAGCGGTTCGCGGTAGTCATCGGGCCCTTTTCTCTCTTCTGGTTTTTCTTGCCTGGGTCGGGGCGTCTCTTCTGGGGCGGGACTCGGCTCCGGCGTTGTTGCTTTCGCAGCCACTTCAATTTCCATTCGATGGAGTTGTTCCAACGCCGGCTTCACCGGATAAAACACAAACCGGTTGATTTCTGTAGCAATGCTCTTTGCCGTAGGTTCTTCCAGCCCAATTTCTTTTTGTAGAGTTTTTTGGAAATCAGCAGGCAACAGTATGCCCATCAGAACCAGTCCCGCGTAGTAGGCAATCTTAGAAACATCCTCCACCCCATTTCTGTCGCAGATATTGAAAATATGGTCTGCGGTTTCCTGCGAAAAAACCGCTTCCCGGAGTTCTTCTGGAAGCTTTTCGTATAGTTTTTGCAATTCTTCTGGGGCGTACTGTTTCTGTGCCATACTATTGACAATTTTATTATAATATGCTATA
>JACOVR010000022.1 GCA_016177245.1 Candidatus Wildermuthbacteria bacterium
CCTACCAAAAGCCATGAGAAAATATCTTTGATAATTTCTCCTCTCGGTTTTTTAAAATAATATCGATATTGCGTCATTCTTTCTTATTGAGGCATAACTCAATTTATTGCGGTAGCAATAGTTTGAGTTAATGAGAACATTGTTCAATTGATTGTACATACAAATTTTGTCTAAAAACCGGTGGCGATGAGGGTGATTTTGAGCTCGCCGTTTTTGAGCTGGCGGTCGTATCCCGCGCCGAAAATGATCTTTGCGTTGGGCTTTAGTTGCTTTTTGATGTCTTGCGCAATCTGCTGGATCTCTGCAAGGGAAAGATCAGATGACCCCGTGACATTGAACAGGACTGCCTTCGCTCCCGCAGCCGAGCGATCGAGCAATGGAGAATGAAACGCTCCCCTCAGCGCCTCTTCCACGCGCTTTTCCCCTTTCCCCATCCCCACTCCAAACATTGCATGGCCCGCGTTTTTCATGACCTGCCTCACGTCTGCAAAATCAACGTTGATCAAGCCGGGTTTGGCAATCACGTCGGATATTCCCTGCACCGCCTCTCTCAAAATTTCATCTGCTGACCAGAAGACAGAAAGAACCGTGGTGTCTTGCTCGGCCATGGAAAGAATCTTGTCGTTGGGAATCACGAGGAGGGCATCGAGCTTCCCCTCAAGTTCTCCCAGCGCCTGCTCTGCGAGCCGCGCTCTCCATGTTCCCTCAAAAGAAAATGGTTTTGTGACAATGCCGACCACCAGAGCGCGCTGCATTCTTGCCAACTCTGCAACAACTGGGATCGCTCCTCCGCCGGTACCTCCTCCAAGCCCTGCTGTCAAAAAGATCATGTCTGCGCCCGCGAGGATTCCCTTGATTTCCTCCCTGCTTTCCGCTGCTGCCTCCTTCCCGAGTTGGGGATTCATGCCCGCCCCCAACCCCTTGGTGCTTTGTTTTCCTATCTGAAGTTTTTTTGCCGCGCGGATTTTTTTTAAATCCTGCACGTCGGTGTTCACCGCAATAAGGTCAACTCCAACAAGATTACATTCTGTCATTCGATCAATGGCATTGCCTCCGGCTCCGCCTATGCCCACAACCTTAATAACGGTTTTCATGGAATAAACATTTTAAAAATTTTCTTTGCTTTTTCTACCGCGCCCTGCCCAACAAAAGAAACGCCTTCTTCCCCCCTTCCTCCTGCGAATCCTTGCGCGACCAGCCCCATCACCCCTAAAAATGCAGGGTCTGTTTCAAACGTTGCAAGCCCATGGGGCGAACCCAAGCGGGAAGGGAGTTTTAACTCTTTTTTTGCAAATTCGGCTAACCTTGGAAGTTTTGCGCCCCCCCCAACAAACACCACCCCTGCGGGAAGCGCTCCCTGCCGTTCGATGCGTTTCAACTCTTTTTGCACAAACACAAAAATTTCTTTCATCCTCGCCTCAATGATGTGATTCAGCGTCTTTGGAGAAAAGCTCAAGATCCCCGTTTCTGGAACATCGATTTTTTCGAGGCGTTTCCCTCCAGAGTTTCCCAGTGTCCCAAATTCTTTTTTGACCCGTTCTGCGATTTCATAATCGGTCCTCAAGCCGATTGCAATATCGTTGGTGATGTTTTCTGAACCCACTGGAAACACCGCGGCATGCAACAGGTCTCCTTCTTCAAACACCGATACGGAAGTGGTTCCTGCTCCCAAGTCCACGAGCGCAACTCCCAACTCTTTTTGGCGCGGGGTGAGAACAGTGGGCGCAGCCATCAAGGGAGAAGGAATCATATCTAACATTTCAATGTCTGCAGAAAGCACTGCTTCCGTAAGATTCCGCACATAGGGACTAAACGCGCACATTGCGATCACGTCTGCTTCCAGGCGCATTCCCTTCATGCCAACCACCTCTTTCGTGCCTCCCACGCCGTCAATCATGAATTGCTTGGGAAACATATCGATCACTTCGTTGTTTGACTGCAGGGGAAAATTCTCTGCAGCTGCCATCACGCGTTCGACATCTTCTTTCGAAATCTGGCCGTCGGCGCGCGAGACCGCAATGATACCGTGCGAAGAAGTAAGAATAATGTGGCTGCCTCCGATATTCACCAGCGCGCCTCGGATTTTTTGAGAACTTACATTTTCCAGCCGCTGCTTTAAAGAAAAAATCTTGTCTGCTGTTTCTTCTGGCTTCACCACCGAACCTTTTCTCACCCCCGCAGAGGATTCCTGCGCCAAGCCCAAAATTTCAATGTCTCCATCTTGTTTTTTCTTTGCAACCGCCATTTTGATGGCAGAGCTTCCGATATCAAGGCCGGCAACAATCTGCATGCGAGTATCTGGTATTTAGTATCTAGTATCTAATATACGTGCTGTATGTTCTTTCTTTTCTGCGCATCCGCTCGTGGGTATACCCGAAGAGATGCAGCAGACCATGCGTGAAAACCCGGGCAAGTTCCTGTTTGAATGTTATACCATATTTCTTTGCATCCTGCCTAATACGAGAGGGACACAAAATGATCTCTCCGTAGGAAAACGAGAGAATGTTGGGGACGTAATTTTTTTTGCGGTATGCTTGGTTCAGCTTGCGTGCCCGCTGCGAACTCACCAGTGCGACAGAAATATCCGCCCGCCTGAATGCCCTCTGGGCTTTCGGCGGGTTTTCTTTCGCAAGCACGGCCTTCGCAACCTTCAAAAGCAAAGCTGTGTCTGTCGTAAGCCCCGTGGTATTATTGATTTCGATCATCACAATTGTATATTATAACTGCTCGTCAACCCATGACAATTCGCATTGCGTTGATTATTCTCTTTGGCATCCTGTTCTGGGGTAACCCCGCTCCTGGTGCGCCAGAGAAAACTGGGGCAGAGGAAACTGTTACACTGCTTTTTGTGGGGGATATTATGCTCGACCGCGGAGTAGAGTTTTACACTACCCGGCACAATGATTGGAGATGGCCCTTTCTGAAAATCGCTGACTTCTTGAGGAAGGCAGATCTTGTGTTTGGAAATCTGGAGAGCGTGATTTCAGACAAGGGAGAAAACCAGGGAAGCATCTACTCTTTTCGCGCAGACCCCAGAGCGCTCGAGGGGTTGGTCTTCGCCGGCATTGACGTAGTGTCTGTGGCAAACAACCATAGTTTTGACTACGGCCCAGAAGCGTTTGCGGATTCTGCATCTCGTTTGAAGAAAACCGGCATCACGCCCGTGGGAATAAAGTTATTTTCAGCGATCGCTCATAATAACTCGGGATTAGAAATACGAGAAGTGAAAGGAACCACGCTTGGTTTTTTGGCTTATACGAACGCTGGCTCGCCTTTGTGGCAGGCAACACAAACAACTCCAGGGGTTGCATGGGTAGATGAATATACTATTGAAGATTTTCAAAACACCATACGAGAAGCAAAACAACAGTCAGATATTCTTGTTGTGTCTTTGCACTTTGGAGAGGAATACCAAACCCAGCCAAGCTACACACAGAAATTCATTGCGGAGAGCGCCATTGATGCTGGTGCCGATATTGTTATCGGACACCATCCCCATGTAGTTCAGCCCGTTGAGCAATACAAAGACGGCTGGATTGCCTGGAGCCTGGGGAATTTCGTGTTTGACCAAGGATTTTCAAAAGAAACTATGGAAGGACTCCTACTTGAAGTAAAAATTGAGGGGAAGAAAATCGCGCAGGTTATCCCCCGCGCGATTCGCATCAATTCTTTGTTCCAGCCAGAACTTGTGGCATACTAAAACAATGCGTAAAAAAATTGCTGTTTTACTTTGCGTACTATTCTCGCTCTCCGCAGTTCCTTTTGGAACGCAGGGCAAAACAGTTGAAGAATTGCGTGAATTGATTGCGCAACTTCAGCAACAAATTGCAGCGCTCCAGCAACAACTTGCACTGCTTCGGCCAGCAGCGCCAGCCGCAGTTCCTGCTGCGTGCCAGGGCATAACATTCACCAGGGGACTTGGATTGGGATCAGCAGGGAACGATGTGAAATGCCTCCAGGCGTTCTTGAATAAAGACGCAGACACGCAGATTGCATCGTCTGGCATTGGTTCTCTCGGGAATGAAACCACGTATCTTGGATCATTGACGGCGAACGCCATCGGCAAGTTCCAGATGAAAAACGGCATTGTTTCCTCTTCAGCCAGCGCTGGGTATGGATACGTTGGACCCGCAACAAGAGCAAGGCT
Organism: Candidatus Wildermuthbacteria bacterium; assembly: GCA_016177245.1. GTDB lineage: Bacteria > Patescibacteriota > Minisyncoccia > Minisyncoccales > UBA10102 > JACOVR01. The sequence goes on from JACOVR010000022.1 coordinate 4,148, forward strand.
CAACCAACGCCTCGCGCCCGCGCCTACTCCCGCTCCAATGGCCACCCCAACTCCTACGCCTACCCCAACGCCCACACCTACGCCCACCCTAACTCCGACCCCGGCTCCCACTCCCACCCCAACCCCAGCGCCGACCCCTCAACCTACTCAAACCCAAACGCCTCCGCTGACTCCCACCCCAACACCCACTCCCACTACTCCTATACCAACACCAACACCTACGCCCACACCCGCACCCGCACCAACTCCTACCCCTACTCCCGAGCCAACCCCAACCTCAATGTCTGTGCCAATTCTTGTCTTAAAGTATTTTCCCCTACAGGCGGGAACGCAGAATCTGGACGCCGCAGTAACTGGAATGAACGATAGCCTTGCATCGATCAGGTCAAAAGTTGACAGCCTAACGCAACAAGGCATAGACAAAATGGAAATCGGCAGCACGTACCACGGATACAAGGATGTCTCTGCGGCAAAATCTCTGGATTATTTTGTTCTTGATACAAAGGAATTTCTCTCGGCGATGCCCGTTTCAAATAACCAGATCCCGTGGAACCTTAACGTCTTCAGGCCCGATTACATGAAAATGCTCAATGACGTGAATATATGCGATTATGTAAATAACAGCGGAGTGAAACAGGTATGGGTTTGGGGATACCATTTCGGCAACATAGAACCGGTCGAATCAAATATGGCTATGGGAACCGCCCCACAGGCGTTCTGGAATCACGGCACCTACGGCGATGTGAGCAACAGCGAGCAGATAAACGATATGCCAATCTGCTCTAAAACCTACACGTTATACAACTACAATTACGGAAGAGGTCTGGGAGAACTCCTGGAAGATCACGGGCATCAGCTGGAATCAGTATATTCATTTGTCGACAACAACCTATGGAGTAAATTCAAAAATCCTTATGGCGAGCCCGCACCCGTTGTAAATTCTTGCGGTTGGACGCATGCCGGTCCAAATTCAAAATCTGAATACCAACCAGGTTGGGCTAGCGAAGCAACGGTCAAATCTAACTGCGAGGATTGGCATCCTGACGGAAGCGGCGTGATAAATGATGTTAACTGCCACACATGGTATGGAGCGGCGTGCCTCGACAATGGCGGCGTAGAGTTCAAAATCTGGTGGATGCAGAACATTCCGGGTAAAGACAACAATCTCATGGACGGCATAAGACAACTAAGGAACTGGTGGGATTTCTACGGTGATTTTGATTCAGCGGTGCAACAAGGCAAGAATCTCTCTTTCTAAAATTATAGCGTAGTTTTAAGGCCTGAATCCTTTAATGCTTTCAAGAAGTTTGGAAATCGCATCGGCGATTGACGCAGTCTGATCTTCAATATTCTTGAGGCTGCTTGCAGGAGAAACAATGCTGAAATAGTTGTCACTTTCATCGCTTAGACCCACTGTCCCGCGATACGGTTGGACGGCACCGGCCACTACTCCGGTAATTTGAATCTTGTATTTCGTTCCTTCAGGTATAGTCGAAGGCACTGTCCAAGAGTAACTTCCTAAATTGGGATCAACGTTCCTTGCAATTTCCGTAATGTTCCATGGAGACGTAGATTGATCTGTCAGATACAAAGCGATCCCTGTCTTATCAGCATTCACGGACGTCCACTTAATTGTATATACTCCCCCTCTACTCCATTGTTCCCCTCCGTTGGGAGAAAGCACGGTAATAGAAGGAATGGAAGGCGTTGATGTACTTTCCACAACCTGCACCTTAAAAGAGTAAAAATCACTGCCTCCATTGCAGTCGCTTGCGGTAACGGTAACTGTGTAAATCCCGGGACTCGACCACTGCGGAGCTATCTCACGGGTCCAGCTCTTTTTATAATTACTATATGAACTATACCCATACGATGAATACCCATAGGATTTTGACTCGGGGCAAGAATCTGCAATGCCGCCCGCTCCCCAGTCCGCGCTCCACGAAAGCTCGTCTCCATCGGGATCAGACGCAGTAAATTTCAATGGCAGGAGCGTGTTGACGGGCACAGATGCGGGAACAGTTGGCTTTTCGCCCAATCGCGGCGGATTGTTTCTTACCTCTGTTGAAACAATATTTACGGCAGTGCTTGATTTTGCTATAAGATTCTGATTGTCGGCAACCGTAAACCGAAGGGTATACACTCCCGAATTTGAATATCTATGCGTAAAGTTTAAAGCTTCCTGACCCAAGACGAAACTCCCATCTCCCCAATCTACCGAACCCTGCAATGATCCTCCCTCTGGATCGCGGGCCTTAAGAATCCAGGTGCCGTCCTGGTTCACAAGAAGAGACGACGGCCCTGTCACGCTATCAATGATCGGAGCGTTGTTTTGCGCAGCAGGAGCTTTGCATCCATACAATTGGTTCAATTTTGCTCTTGTTCCCCTTCCCACAAATCCTGTTCCCCTTGAAAGTCCAAATGGAGCTAAAATCTCGTTCTTGTATTTCTCCTGAAAACCAACCACTTCTGAAGCAACGTGCTCATCAAATTGAGTGAAGTCCCCCTTGATGATCCCTTCTTTCCCGAAAGCAATCCCAAGAGCCTCTACCTCAGCGCCCGTGTCGCCGATTCGAAGGTTTGTATTGAAATCGTGGCACCAAGCTACTTCCTGGCCTTGCGCATCTGCAAGCTGGCGCTGAAGGTCTGCAATCTGCGCCTGAAGTTGCGCAATCAATGCCTGAAGTTCAGGAACCGTCAGGGCCTGCACGGGCAGATTGAACACAAGTCCGCCGACCACCACAACACTAAAGATGAATTTTTTCATAGTTTTTTTATACTACCCCCCCAAAGAGGAATGTCAAATTTTTGCTTTGAGTAAAAGAATGCGCCTGACCGATTGGTCAATACGCTCTTCTGAAATTTTTCCTGACTTCACTGCCTCAAGCAACGCTTGGTAAGCTAGCCGCTGATGCTCTTCAATGCCTGATATGATCACTACATCAACTCCTGCTTCTATTGCCAGGATCGCTGCTTCGGGAATTGAGGCAAGATTGCGCACTGCCCTCATTTCAAGGTCATCGGTAATTGCCACGCCCTCAAACCCAATTTCCTTGCGCAGCATCTCTTCCATAAACACCTTGGAAAGGGGTACGATATGTTCTTTGTCTATATTCGGAAAAAGCATGTGGGTTACCATTACCATGTCCATCCCTCCCTTCGCAGCTGCGCGAAAGGGCAAGAGATGGTTTCCCAAATCTTTTCTTGCTGCAGAAGATACTGCGATGTTCACATGAGAATCTCCAAGCGCAATGCCATGGCCTGGAAAATGTTTGCCGCCCGAAATGATGCCTCCCTCCTGCTGGCCTTGTATATAGGAAGTGGCGATACGCGCTACGGTTTCTGGATCTCCAGAAAAACTCCGCCAATACAAAAAAGAATTGGGCTCTTGGACCACATCAAGCACGGGAGCAAAGTTCACGTTGATGCCGAGCTCCTTCAATTCATTTGCCCTCGCAAGCCCCACCTCAAACGCAGTATCTTCATCTTGTACTTCGCGCCCGCCTCTCACCTCTTTTGCAAAACGCACGCCCGTAACCTCTCCTCCCTCCTGATTGACGGCGATGAACAAGGGGAGTTCTTCATATTTTGCTCCGTTCTGCAATGTTGCGGTAAGCGCCATTACTTGGTTTGCATCTTGCATGTTATACGGATGCAAAATAACGCCTCCAAAATTTTTCTCCTCAAGAAATTCTTCTTTCCACGATGCAATATCTTCCGTAAACAAACCGACCATGAACATCTGGCCAATTTTGTCTTCTAGAGGCAACGTGTCGATGAATTCCTCCACTGGATCCAACGTAAACTCTCGTACCGGGGCCACGGAGGCGTTGGGCGCCAAAAGCGCTGCTACGACAACCACTGCCGTATACATCATAACCTTCCAATTTGAACTCATGGTATCGTTACTGCAAAAATTCCTTCACGATTTTGTTCACGAGCGCGCCGTCGGCGCGGCCTTTGACTTTGGGCATCAGGGCAGCCATGACTTTACCCATGTCTTTGGCGCTTTTTGCGCCGGTGGAAGCAATCGCTTCCTGCGCGAGTTTTTTGATTTCTTCTTCGGATAACTGCTTTGAGAGATAGCTCTGGAGAATTTGGAGTTCTTTTGCTTCTTTGTCGACAAGATCCTGCCTGTTCCCCTTTTGGAACATTTCAATGGATTCTTTGTGTTTTTTCACTTCAGCCATCACCACCTGCTGAATTTCCTCGTCTGTGAGAACGCTTTCCTTCTGAAGTTCTGATTCCGTTGCGTTGGGGATTTTTTTGCTTATCGTTGTTCTTTTTTCTATTCCTTTGTTGTTGATTGCAGCCAACAGCATCCGCAATACAGAAGTACGCAGTGCATCGCGAGACAAAAGCGCATCCTTTAAATCCTGCCCTATTTTAATTTTCATGGCTCTCATGTGCTACGAAATACGAATTTTTTACGAAAGTACGAAACCGTTTTCGTATATTCGTACCTGTTTCGTATTTCGTAGCAATCATATCTCTCCCAGTTTCATCAATTTCTCATACTCTTTCTGTTTCGCAAGGCGGCGGAGCGCCACCGCCTTCTTCTTGGTTCTACTCAAGGGCCGCACATTGAATCTTGATTTTTTCGCGGTTTTCAAAATGCCGCTCTCTTTGACCCGTTTGGTAAAACGGCGAACCAACGAAAGATTGGTTTCCCGTTCCTGTTTTCGTATTTCAAATGTTTTAGACATCTAGATGTCTGCCTGCCCGTCCGGCGGGCGGGCGAGCAAGTGAAGGTGAAGGTGATCAACAATCTGCCCCGCCTCCCTTCCTACATTAATCTGAAGCTTATATCCGCGGAGGTTCTTCGCCCGGGCAACCTTTTGCGCAACCAAGATCAACTCACCCATGAGTTCTTTGTCTTCAATTGCTACGTGATCCACCGACTGAATATGTTTCTTTGGAATGATCAACAGATGCAGCGGGGCCTTGGGATGAATATCGTGGAACACTGAAAAACGATCGTCTTCGTATTCGATCTTTGCTGGCAATGTTTTTTCTGCGATTTTGCAAAAAAGGCAACCCATAACTTAAAATCCAAAAATTGATTTACCGCTTGAGACGCTTTTTGATTTCTTCGAGCGCTTTATCTATCCTGACGGTTTCCTGGGTTCCTGTTTCCATCTTTCGGATTACAATCGTGTTGTCGAGAACTTCCCGCTGGCCCAAAATCAGCGTGTATTCTACCTGAAGTTTGTCTGCCTTTGCAAGCTGCGCGCGCAGAGAATCCCTGCCAACCGACTCTGCAATTCGGATGTTCGCCTCTCTCATTGCTTCCAAGAGCTTGATACTTTTTTTCTTTGCAGCGTCTCCAAGCTGGGCAAGAAAAATCCTGTATTGGGGAGACGGGGGCGTGAAAAGCTGTTTTTCTTTCATCAAGGAAATGATCCTTTCTATGCCGGCGGCAGCGCCAGTGGCAGGCACGTCTTTGTTCCCCAAAATCTTGAGAAGCGTATCAAACCTTCCTCCGCCAGCCAAAGCGATCGGCGCAGCTTCCCCTGTTTGCTGGCGATCTGGCACGATTTCAAAAACCGTTTTCGTATAGTAGTCAAGGCCGCGAACCAAATAGGGATCTAAATGATAGGGCAGGTCTGCCTCGTCTAAAAA
>JACOVR010000024.1 GCA_016177245.1 Candidatus Wildermuthbacteria bacterium
AAAAAATACCGCACCGAGATTATTGCAGAACGCCTTCAGCTGGGGCCAAGAAGATTTAGCCAAAGCCAAGAACCCGCCCAAACCCGCCAAGATGTTCCAACTTCCGGCGGAAATGAGGCGGGCCCGCCAAACTCCGAAGGTGTTGGCGGGGATATCCCTGTCATTGAAGAAAACGAAGAAATCAACGTAAAAGACATCCCCTTCTAAATGGATTGCTATTTCTGTAAACGCAACATTCAAGAAATCGATTTCAAGGAAACGATTTTGCTCAAGCGCTTTATCTCGGGTCTTGGGAAAATCCGGCCCAAAAGAAAAACAGGCCTCTGCAGCACCCATCAACGCACAACCGCAACATCAATCAAACGAGCAAGACATCTAGGCCTGCTGTCTACCGCCAGTAAGTAGTTTTTCTTTAATCTCTTCCTTGATCTTCGGGTTTTCAGCCAAGAATTTCTTTGCCCCGTCAACCCCTTGGCCGAGTTTTGTTTCTCCGAATTGAAGCCACGAACCAGCTTTTTGCACGACGCCCTCCCTGATGCCGGCGTTGATAAGATCGGCGGCAAACGAAATACCTTCGTTGTAGTAAATGTCGAATTCGCAGGTTTTGAAGGGAGCGGCGACTTTGTTTTTGATGATTTTTGCGCGGATCCTGCTTCCCACGATCTGCTCTCCCGACTTGATCTGGGCAACCCTGCGAAGCTCAATACGGCAGGATGCGTAGAATTTCAGAGCAAGGCCGCCCGGAGTCGTTTCGGGATTGCCGAACATGACCCCTATTTTCATCCTGATCTGGTTCAAAAACACAACCGTGGTTTTTGTTTTGGAAACGATCGCAGAAAGCTTGCGCAGCGCAGACGACATCAGCCGCGCCTGCAATCCGATTTGGAATTCCCCCATTTCCCCAGCAATTTCATTTTTGGGCGTTAAGGCCGCAACCGAATCGATGACAACAACATCGACCTCGCCCGATCTCACCAGCGTTTCCAAAATTTGAAGCGCCTCCTCCCCCGAATCGGGCTGGGAGATAAGTAGATTGTCAACGTTCACGCCGATTCTTTTTGCGTAATCGGGGTCCAAGGCGTGTTCAGCGTCGATGAACGCGGTAACGCCCCCTTTTTTTTGCGCCTGCGCGATAATGTGCAGGGCAAGAGTTGTTTTCCCGCTTGACTCAACGCCGAAAATCTCGATGACTCTTCCCCTCGGCACTCCTCCGACTCCCAACGCCATGTCCACCGACACGGAACCCGTAGAAATCACATCAACTTTCAAGGGAGCGGCCTCGCTTAATTTCATGATCGCACCCTCGCCAAACCGCTGCTTGATTTCTTCGATTGCCTCTGAAAGATCGGAGGCAATATGCTTTTCTTCTTTCTTTTTCATATTGTTACGGACTGAACCAGCGCGACTGCTCTTGTTTTTCTTCTTTTGGCGCTTGCGTCTCGACAAACTCGACGGCTGGTTCTTCGCCTTCTCTTTTGATGAACACTTCTCTTGGTTTAGCTCCCTCTCCAGGGCCCACCACTCCCTTGCTTTCTAAAATATCCAAAAGGCGGGCAGCCCTTGCGTATCCTACCTTGAGACGCCGCTGAAGCAAAGAGGCAGACGCTTTCTGGTATTCGATCGCCACGCGCCTTGCTTCTTCATACAAGGGGTCGTCTCCTCCTTTGTCGAACGACTCTGTTTCAAACGCCCCTCCTGCGCCCTGGGACAGTTCATCTTCTTCGATTTCCTCTCTCACAAAATCCTTTGCTTGCCTTGAAATCCATCCTACCACTTTTTTTACTTCCCTGTCTGCAACATACGCTCCTTGCGCCCTTTTGGGCTTTGAAATTTCTGCGGAAACAAATAAGAGATCGCCCTGGCCCAAAAGCTTTTCTGCGCCTCCTGCGTCTAAAATGGTGCGGGAGTCAACCTGGGAAGCAACCTGAAACGCGATCCGTGAAGTGATGTTTGCCTTGATGAGCCCGGTGATCACTTCCACCGACGGCCTCTGCGTTGCCAATATTAAATGAATGCCGACTGCGCGAGCCATTTGAGCTAGGCGCACGATCATGCCTTCCATGTCTTTTCCGCGCGAAGCCATGAAGTCGGCCAGCTCATCAATGATGACGACAATGTAGGGAATAGATTCCAGCGATTGCCGACTTGCGCACAGGGCATGGTATCCTTTGATGTCGCGCGCCCTCACCTCGGAAAACACCTGAAACCGTCTCTCCATTTCCTTGATGAGCCATCGCAACACATTGATTGTTTTCTGGGTATCTAAAATAACAGGGGCGAGCAGATGGGGCAAATCGTTGTATACTGGAAATTCAACGCGCTTTGGATCGACAAGAATAAGCCGGAGCTGATGGGGAGAATTGCGGTAGAGCAAACTTAAAAGGATGTTGTTAAGGCCGATGGTTTTCCCGGTGCCTGTTGCTCCCGCGATCAAAAGGCGGGGCATGCGGGCCAGATCCGCAAACACCTGGTTCCCGGACACATCTCTTCCCAGGGCAAGAAGAAGCGGCGAAGGACTGGTCTTGAACTGCTCTGATTCAACGAGAGGACGCAGACGAACCTGCGTTCTTGCTTTGTTTGGAACCTCAATGCCCACGAGCGCACGGCCGGGTATGGGCGCCTCGATGCGAATGGGGTGGGCAGCAAGCGCAAGCGCAAGATCATTGGAAAGACCGGTGATGCGAGAGAGCTTGATGCCTTCAGATGGTTTTAACGCATACTGGGTAACCGTGGGCCCAATGTTCACCTCGGTGATTTCCACCGGAATTCCAAAATTCTGAAGGGTTTTTTTAATGATGGCGGACGCAAGCTGAACGTCCCCTGCGTTGGGAAGGCCGCTTTCCTCGTCGAGCAGGTTTGTGGGAGGCAGTTTGTAGTCGCCAGAAAACGCAGTGTTGATTTCTTCGATCTGCACGGGAACATCTGATTTTTTGTCTTTGGGAATGCGGATTGCCGGCTCCCCGTGTTCTTGGAGGGGGTTCACCTCGAATTTCGGTTCAAAAATTTTGCGCACCTTTTCCATGGCCGGCGCCCGAACAACTTCCTGGAATTTTTCATGCGGAAACGTCTGCCACAAGAGCATCACACCGATCATGAGTAACGCCGCAAAGATGACAACGCTCACCCAGAATCCAAACGCGGCAAACAAAGGCCACGACAACAAAAACCCGAGAAACCCTCCAAACTCCTGTGCATTCAGCCCCTGCGCGCGCGCGATCGTGGCAATCATTCCGCTCACCCCAAAGAGGAACGCGAGGAACAACAAAAATACTGAAGATTTTTTTTCTTTTTCCACTCCCCAAAAACCAACCCCTGCGAGAACAAAAAAGAGAGGCAGCAACACAACGCCCTTTCCCGCAAGAACAGAGAAAATTCCTAACAGCGCGGCCCCTGCGTCACCTGCCTTTTCAAAAAACGCAAGAAGAATAATGAGGGCCAGCGCAAAAGAACATACCGTGAAAAAAATTTTCTGCGCCCCGTCTGGAAAAGCAATGGGTAAGCGAGGCCTCGATTTTCGTTTCGCCATTACCCCATTCTATCACTTTTCTTCCGGTTTTTGAAAGCCGCTGCCTGCGGGAATGAGTTTGCCGATGATGACGTTTTCTT
>JACOVR010000025.1 GCA_016177245.1 Candidatus Wildermuthbacteria bacterium
AGCTACGGAGGGCAAGGAAGTAAAAGAAACAAAGCCCACGCAGATGAAATTGGGAAAGAGCGAGATTGCGTTTCGCGTGCTTGCAAAGCCGCGCCTCACCGAAAAAGCATCCCTTCGCATGGCAAACAATAATGAATATGTTTTTGTCGTGTATCCCGATGCTTCAAAACATTCAGTGAAAAAGGCAGTACAGGAACTGTACGGGGTGCAGGTGGCAAAAATTCAGATTATCAACATCCCGGCAAAACAGATTCGTTTTCGGAAATCGGTGGGGTGGAAGTCGGGGTACAAGAAGGCGATCGTACAAGTGCAGCCAGGTCAAAAAATCGAAGGATTAAGCGCATGAGACCACTCCTTTTGTCAATGAGAAAAACTGGCGGACGGAATGCATTGGGCAGGATCACCATTCGCCATCGCGGGGGTGGCATGCGAAAAATCTATCGTTTCGTTGATTTCGGGCAGGAACACTTTGGCCAGAAGGGGAAGGTGGCAGCCATTGAATACGATCCAAACAGGAATGCGTTTCTTGCGCTTGTGGAGTATGCAAGCGGGGCAAGAGGATATGTGCTTGCGGCACAGGGCCTGGATGTGGGAATGAGCGTTGAGTGCAACGAGCAAGCGCCTTTGACCCCCGGCAGCCGCATGAAGTTGAAATATCTTCCTGTGGGCACGCTGGTGCACAACATTGAGCTGGAGCCGGGGCGCGGGGGAAAATTGGCGAGGGGAGCGGGATCGGCAGCAAAGATTTTGGCAGTAGAAGGAGGTCGTGCGCTTTTAGAGCTTCCTTCTTCTGAAATTCGAAAGGTTTCTGAACATTGCTTTGCATCAATCGGCATGGTTTCAAACCCGGAACATAAAGACCAAATCATTGGAAAGGCGGGTCGAGTTCGTCTCAAGGGGAGAAGGCCAGAGGTGCGCGGAACCGCCATGAATCCGCGCGATCATCCGCACGGAGGGGGAGAAGGAAGAACCGGACGAGGCATGGCCCATCCCAAAACCCCTTGGGGCAAACCGGCGTTGGGAGTGAAAACGAGAAGAAAAAGAAAGTGGACAGACAAATTAATTGTGCAACGAAGAAAGAAATAAACACATGAGCAGATCGCTTAAGAAAGGTCCGTATATTGACGAACGACTCCTGAAAAAAATCCAGGGGAAGAAGCCGGAAGAAGCAGGGGTGGTGAAAACCTGGAGCCGTCCAGCCACCATTACGCCTGAAATGATCGGCTTTGTTTTCGGCGTGCATAATGGGAAAAATTTCATTGAGGTCGCGGTGACCGAGGAAATGGTTGGCCATCGTTTGGGAGAATTTTCTCCCACCACGAAATTCACTCGCCATGGCGGAAGAATGCAACGTGAGTTGGAGGCTGCGCAGACAGCAGCCGCCTCCGCTCCGACTGCTGTCGGAGCTACGGCGGCTAAAGCCGCAGAGTCCCCTGCGGGACGAACGGCTCCAACGAAAGAAGCCAAGAAATAATTATGAAAGCCACTGCGTATCTTAGAAATTTGAGAATTGCGCCTCGGAAAGTCCGGCTTGTCGCAGATCTCGTTCGCGGGAAAAGTGCCCTGGAAGCAAGGGATATGTTGAATGTTGCGGTCAAAAAAGGCGCGATGCCCTTGCTGAAACTTTTGAATTCCGCGGTTGCATCAGCAAAGCAGAAGTTCTCTGCAGATGAATCGAACTTGCGCATATCCAGACTTACTGTTGACGAAGGCCCAAAGCTCAAGCGTTTCAGGCCGCGGGCACGGGGACAGGCCTATCCAATTCAAAAGAAAACCTCGCACATCACATTGGAACTGAATGAAATTGCTGAAGGAAAGCGAGATACGGGAAAACCTGAATCGCAGCCCCAGCCCGCCGTCGCTCAGGCTATCGAGGGAAAAGACGGGAAGAAATTTGAGAGACCGGCAGGAGAAGTACAAAAACCGCGAGGCATTCGTGCAATGCAGAGAATATTCAGAAGAAAAGCAATCTAATCCTTCGACAAGCTCAGGATACATATGGCTCACAAGGTTCACCCAAAATCATTTCGCATAAAGGAAACCAAGGACTGGAGCTCCCGATGGCTTTCGAAACGAAATTTTCCCCAAGTGTTGGAGGAGGATTTTCAGATTCGGGAGTTTCTTGAAAAGAAACTCAAAGAAGCAAGCGTTGACAAAATCGACATTGAACGGTCCCCGGGCAAACTTTCGCTTATCATTGAAACAGCTCGTCCGGGTCTTATCATCGGGAGAGGGGGGGCAGGGATCGAAGAACTGAAGCGGCAGCTCAAAACGATTGTGAAAAGCGTGAAAGATTTCCACCTTGATATCCGTGAAATCAGAAATCCGTGGGAGTATGCTTCGCTGGTCGCTTCGTGGATTGTTTCCCAGTTGGAAAAAAGAATGGCTCCAAGAAAAGTTATGAAGCAGGCCGTGAGCAAGACCATGGCAAATAGGGCAATTAAGGGAGTTCGTGTCGAGATTGCGGGGCGACTCGGAGGAGCTGAAATCGCGCGACGCGAATGGCTTGCGCAAGGCCGCCTTCCCAGGCAAACCTTGCGGGCAAACGTTGACTACGCATTGAAAGAAGCGCTCACAAGGTACGGGACCATTGGAGTGAAGGTCTGGCTTTACAAAGGGGATATATTCGAGTAAACCATATGTTGACACCGAGGAAGGTAAAATTCAGAAAACAGCAGCGAGGCAGGTCAAAAGGAATCGACCGGAGGGCAACGGAATTGGCCTTTGGGACCTACGGGTTAAAATCGTTGGGTTCTCATTGGATTGCCGCACGGCAGATTGAGGCGGCGCGGCGCGCCATCATCCGGTATTTGAAGAAAGGAGGAAAAGTATGGGTGAGGATTTTCCCAGACAAACCCGTAAGCACGAAAGGGCCGGAGTCGCCCATGGGCGGGGGGAAGGGAGCAGTCGATCACTACGCGTTTCCCATCCGCCCTGGCCGGATCATATTTGAAATTGAAGGGATCCCGGAAGAAATGGCAAAGCAAGCGCTTGCAGAGGCAGCTTCCAAACTGCCCGTGAAAACAAGAATCATCCAAAAGCAATAACATGCGCATTCAGGAACTTCGCCAAAAATCAAAACAAGAATTGCAGACCATGCTCCAGGACTCAAGGGAGAAACTTCGGCAACTTCGATTTAATCTTTCGTTGGGCAAACTCAAAAATGTGAAAGAAATTCAACACACAAAAAAAATCGTTGCATACATTTTAACCATTTTGAAATCCCATGGCTAAAAAACAACTTCACGGGCGCGTGGTATCAGACGCAATGCAAAAAACCGTGGTGGTTGAGGTAGAGCGCTGGAAGGAACATCCCAAATATCGAAGGCGCTTTAAGGTTTCAAAAAAATACAAGGCGCACGATGAGAAAGGCGAGTACCATGTGGGCGATGCGGTGGTCATCGAGGAAACCCGACCTTTGTCGAAAGAAAAAAGATGGGTAGTTGTTCGAAAAATATGATCCAACCAAGAACAATGTTGAATGTCGCAGACAATACCGGAGCAAAAATCATCCAGTGTTTTCGGGTGTACGGAGGATTCAAGAGAAAATATGGTCGAGTCGGCGATGTCATTGTCGCGACCGTAAAAAATGCAGAACCCCGCCGCCTCGTCAAAACACACGAGGTTGTGAAGGCAGTGATCGTTCGCCAGAAGGCGCCCTTCAAAAGAACAGATGGCTCGTATCTTCGGTTTGATGAAAACGCAGCAGTTATTTTAGAAGCAGGAAAGGAGCCCAAAGGAGGAAGAGTTTTCGGCCCCATCCCGAGAGAACTCAGGGAAAACGGTTTTACCACCATAGCGGGACTGGCCAC
>JACOVR010000026.1 GCA_016177245.1 Candidatus Wildermuthbacteria bacterium
AAAAACTTTTGCATATCTTTCCCATAATCGGGGTGTTTCAACGTAAAATAGGTGTGGGAGCGAAGCCAATTCTTGATATCCCCGCACTCCCACCATCTGCCCTCAACTTCATACCCATACACCAGCTTACCATCTTTCACCATTTCGCCCAATACTTCGCTTAACACAACCTCTCCTTTTTTGTTTGGCCGTGCCTTTCTTAAATAGTCGAACACTTCGGCAGTGAGGATGCGCCTTCCCACGATGGTGAGGTCTGAAACAATCGCATCTGGGGTTGAAGGTTTTTCCACGATCTTTTTTATTTTGTAGAGCCGATTTGCAATCACTTCGCAGTCCACCACTCCATACGCAGAAAGTTTTTCTTTTGGGAGACGGAAAAGCGCCTGCACTGGCTTTTGCGCTGTTTTATAAATTCGTATGAGCTGGCTGGCGCAAGGAATTTTTGACTCAACCACATCATCTGGGTAGAGCAACACGCACGGGCTCTCCCCAACCAATTTTGCCGCCTGCAACACTGCGTTTCCGTCGCCCAAGGGTTCCTTCTGTTGAACATACGAGAAATTCAAGGCCCGCGCAAGGGTACCGATTGATTTTACTGCCTCGAGCGATTCTTCTTTTTTGCGTTCTTGGAGAATCGATTCTAGCTGAACGTCTTTTTTGAAATACTGGGAAACTGTTTCTTTGTTGTGGGAATTCACCACAAAAATCACGTCCCTGATGCCAGAGTTTTTCAGTTCTTCCAATGCATAATGCAGGAGAGGCCGATCAACCAAAGGGAAAAATTCTTTGGGGAGAATCTTTGAAAGGGGGAGAAACCGTGTCCCAAGCCCTCCCAATGGAATAACTGCTTTGGTTACCTCGTCCATTTGAATCGTAGGAAAGCGGGAGTGTCCCACTGCTGTTCTTTCTGCTGCAAGTTCTCGATTGCTTCGTCAATCGCTTTTTTCACGTCGAGCGCGTTTCTCCGCTGCGCGTCTTGAGAAACTTCCTGGGTCTTATGCTCTTGTCTTGGCGGTGCTTTTTTCTTTGGTTTCCTTCGCGGTTTGCGTTTTAAAAGAACACGCTTTTTCTCTTGTTTGGGCTTTTCCTCCAACCCGCCAGCATCTTTGAGGTTGCGGCGGGTTTGGCGGGCACGCCTGAATACTTTTTGGGCTTTCGGCGGGTTTCTTTTTTCGGGTTCCTGGTCGCACCCAACCGCGCACACCATGACCCGAAGCTTATGGTTCAGTTTGGGATTTGTACTCAACCCAAAGATGATTTTTGCTTTGGGATTTTGAGCTCCTACAATGCTGCTGATTTCTCCGACTTCAGACATACGAAGATCTTTGCCCCCGGCGATGTTAAACAAGATGCGGGCCGCTCCCCCACTCCGATACCCATACAAAGGATCCGCGAGGACTGCTTCTGCCGCCTGCGAGGAACGCCCCGCACCAGACACCGTTGACGTAGAAAGATACGCAAGCTTCTCTCCTCCTTCCAGCACTGCTTTCACGTCTGCAAAATCAACGTTGATAAGACCGGGAAGGAAAAGGGTTTCCAAGAACCCTTCGAGATTCTCTGTCAGACGCTTGTTGACCGCGGAAAACGCGGCCTTGAGGGGAATATTTTCTGGGACAATCTTGAAAATTGCGTCGTTCGGGATCACCACATATGCGTTGAGAAAATTCTTCAGTCGTTCAAGCGAAGCATCTGCGATCTGCTTTCTTTTTTCTCCCTCGAAAGAAAAGGGAAGGGTAAAAATCCCCAGGGTGAGGCATTTGGAGGTTCGTCCCAATTCTGCAAACACCGGAGCGCCCCCAGAACCCGACCCTCCTCCCAACGAAGAAACCAGCAATACAAGATCTTGTCCTTCAAAAAGTTTTGAGATTCTTGCCGCGTCTTCTCTCGCTGCCCTTTCGCCAACCCGAGGATCCATGCCGCAACCCAATCCAGCCGTCACCCCCTGGCCAAAAGCAAAAACTTTCGGGCCCTTTCCGATTGCTTTCAACGCCTGGACATCGGTATTGGCAACGAAAAAATCGCCCCTTTTCAGGCGATGAGAAAGTTCTGCGACAATGTTGCTTCCGCCTCCGCCGATGCCAATGACTCGCAATTTCGTGCGGTGGAGTTCTCCCTCGTTCCCGGAAGGTTGAGAGACAGACGCTTGAGATTTTTTGCGTGCCATTCCTCTAGTGTAGTGAGGCGATTCGCCTTTGTCAAACACATTCGACTTCGCTCAGTGTTGACCCAAAAACCCGCCCCGTCGAATGACGGGGCGGGGGAAAAATCGCTACGATTTTTTATCTGCGGAAATCTGATCTCGGAGACCTTGGCCTATTGCGATAGCACTCCTGGCAGAATACGTCGCTTCCTTCTCTAGGACTGAAGGGAAGCTCGGTAATCCCTGTGTTGCAGTTTGCGCAGGTCCAGTTTCCCTGAACCATGGGCCTCTGAAATCTTCCGCCTTCGTTCTGTTCAAACACTGTATTTTGAAGTCAAATCAATAACTATACGAAAATATAATTCTTGAATTGGACTCACCTACTTGTGTCTTCTGTTTTTGTACCTCGACTCGTACGGAGATAGTATAGCGCAAACGGGTTAGGAAGTCAAGAGGCGCAACTTTCTTTCCACGAATGCCTGCATTTCTGCGACTCCGGGCATAAGCAATTTATAAGGGGCAACTTCGTCGGGATTCTCGCGCAAAGAGTCCTCGAGCGCATCTCGCCACGCCTTCCGCAGTTCAGTACTGATGTGCACAATCGAAATTCCTGCGTGCACCGCCTTTTGAATGTCGCCATCTGGGATCCCGGAGCCGCCGTGGAGCACCAGCGGAACAGAAACTGCGTTTTGTATTGTTTTGATGCGTTCGATGTCGATCGGGGGATTGGAACCTGCTTTGAGCATTCCGTGAATATTCCCAATTGCCGGAGCAAACAAATCAACCCCGGTCTCCTCAACAAACTGTCTTGCCTGTTCCGGGGTTGTAAGATCCTTTGCCTCCACTGCTGCGCCCTCTGGAAGCTCTTGGAAAACTTCAGAAGAGGCGCCAATATATCCGACCTCGCCCTCGATCACGACATCGACACTTCGAGATTTCGCATACTCAACCACTGCTCGTGTCTGCTTGATGTTTTCTTCAAGGGGAAATTTTGCTCCGTCAAAAATCACCGCGTCAAACCCCGCGTCAATCGCCTCTTTTGCCGCCTCAAATGAATGGCTGTGGTCTGCATTGAGAAAAAGGGGGTGGTTCAGTTCTTCTCTCAAAGAACGCACCAGGGCAACCACAGTTTGCACGCCAATAAACTTCCGTTCTCCTTCTGAAACGCCAACAATCACAGGAACCTCAAGATGCTGTGCGGCGCCGACAATTGCCTTGAGCGCTGAAAGTTCTGAAATGTTAAAATGCCCAAGCGCAACAGCGCGTTCTTTCGCCTGAAGAATTTGCTTAAAAGTTTGCATTTAGGTCTGCATCAATCGACTGGAATTCCCGATCGATATCCCCAAGATCAAGAGTTTGGAGATCATCGGTGATCGCCTGTGTCGTGTCGTTTGGCTGCTGAACTCCTCGGCGAGGAGTTTCTTGCTGCCGCGAATTCAACCACCAGATTCCCAGCGCAACCGCCGCAATGATCACAATAATGATAATGATTTTGTTCATGGGACTTCCGCTTCGTTGACTCTTGGAATCTGGGCCAATGCAACCGCTGCTTGTTTCACTGCGTCTCGTGCTGCTTTCACCTTTTCTTTCAGTAGAGACAAATCGTTGTGCAGGGCCTGGCGACTCGTTCCCGCATCGGATTTCAATGTTTGCTCGCTTTGAACCTCAATGGTATAGATTTTGCCCGCCTGCGTTTTTACTTCATCCCGCGCGCTCGCGATCGCGATTTCCGCGGCCGTGATTGCTGTTCTCGCCAATAACACATCAAGGCCGTTCGCCTCTGCTTTGCCTGCCCTGCTCTTGACGCGATCGAGTACATCCTCAATTTGATTTAACACATTGGCAAAATGATCGGCCATGCGCGCGTTGAGTTCGTTGATGCTGGAGTACAAACGTTCCACGGCCTGCTTTTTCTTCTCGTCTTTCACGCGCTGAAGCCGTTCTTTCAATGTTGCTTGTTTCGCTTCAATCTGGCTCTTAACCTCCTCTTTTTTTGACTTCACCATATTCTGAAACTCTGCCCTTTTCGAGCGCAGCTCCTGCTTTGCCTGCTCGCGCTGTGCCTTAAAACGATCGACTGCCTCCTGGCGAGGACTCAAGGTCTGCGCATGCGCTGAAAACGCAAGAAAAAATAGCAAAAGAATTGCTCCAATGCGAATGTTCATACAATAAGTTACTATCAGTTACAGGGGCTACATCTTTCCTCCCTTCCACGCCCACAACGCCCACAGGCCAACCGCAATGTGAAGAATGTTGTCTGCGGGATTCTGAAGATTTGCGCCCAAAAGCGTCGGGCTGACAAATCCATACAATCCAACCAACACCCCCACAATTCCAACCAGCAATACAAGGGTTTTCTGCATGGATGCGCCGATTGCAAAGGCAGCAGCCAACGCAACAATTCCCAACACCAGGTGCGCCCAGTTTTCTGCGTTGTCAAACCACCACGCCTCTCCAAAAATACTTTGTTCTGCGGTTGGACCAAGCACTCCCACCATTCCCAACACTCCAACCACCGCTAAGACCGCTCCTCCAATCTGAAGAAATTGCTTAGGATTCATTGTACGAGAAATTTTATTTTAAAATATCCTTTCTAAAAACCGACCTTTCTTGATATATGCGTTCTTCTATTATACCCAATCATCAAAACAGAGTATATCAAGTTTTCCACAGGTTCTTTTCTTTGTATTTTTTCATTTCTCTTTTGAGAATATCTTTGAGGGTGTCAATTGCTGCGCGAGAATCGGGGGCCTCTGCTTCGGCCCGCAACACTGCCTTGGGCAGCGCCATGGTTGCTTCTGCGTAGAATACATTTCCCTTTTTGTGATGTTTTGTGGTGCGGGCAATTTCAACAAACATATGGGTTTCGCCGTTTGTCTCGTATCGTTTCACAAATCTCCACAGGGGTTCAAGCCGCTTTTCCGCGTAGGTTCGCAACTCTTGAGTAATTTCCAGTTCTGTTCCCTTGATGTCGAGCTGCATAATTCGGTTATTTTACTTCCAACAACTCCACTTCAAAAAGAAGAGTGGCGTTGGGAGGAATAACGTTTCCTGCTCCTCGTTCACCATACGCAAGCGCAGGGGGAATGGTGAGTTTCCGCTTCCCTCCAACTTTCATCCCCAGAATCCCCTGCTCCCATCCCTGAATCACCTGCCCCGCTCCAAGAACAAAAGGAAACGGCTCGCCGCGATCAAAAGAGCTGTCGAATTTTGTTCCATTGAGAAAGGTTCCAGTGTAGTGCACGACTACCGTATTCTCCTCTTTTGCTTCAGCCCCCGCTCCTATTTTGACGTCTTCGATCTTGAGTCCACTTGGCATAACAATTTCTTTATTCGTTTGCTGATTCTGTCCCGTATTTCCTGTTTCGTCTTGCTGCAAGTTCTGTTTCATCACAAGCACATAGAACAATCCCACAACTCCAATCGCCAGTATAAACCCAATGAGATACGATTTCATGGTTTTTCAATCCACTTGATAGAACAGCATTATTGTATCACAGCCCTAAAAAGAAAGAAATTGTCTACTATTTTTGCTATAGCAATTATAGAAGACGCCGCACGTATTCTTCTTGCGCGGGGTCCTAGACGACGTCAGAACCCGATTTAACCAAATAGATAAGGATGCGATCCTATATCAACCAGTATGAGTATGAGATTGCCGCGATCAATTTGTGCAGTCTAGAGATCGGCTCATGCTTTCCTTGCAGTTTTGTGGAGGCTATTTTTTTTGGCCATGGCAACTTCTTTATCCCATTGAGCGCGGATAGTTGCGGAATTTCTTGTGGGCGTAAAGGGAAGCCCTCTCTCGGCAACCACTTGATGCAAAAAAATACGCACTGCGGTTGAGGTATCCAACCCCAAGGCAGAAAGCGTTTTTCCGGCTTTTGCCTTAATATCTTTATCGATTCTTACGTTAATTGTTCCCATACGCCAAGTATAGCTATTGTATATACAATGTCAAGCACCTGTTCGGCAAAAGTCAACGTGGTATAATCCACCAATGGCTATAGGAATACTCACAATTTTTGCTGGAATTATTGTCGTGCTTTCCTTTTTTGGTGGCCAAATATGGTTTTTCGACTTGCTCTCGAATTTTCAACTACAATACTTTTTCTTTTTCAGTATTACTCTCTTATATCATCTCCT
>JACOVR010000023.1 GCA_016177245.1 Candidatus Wildermuthbacteria bacterium
CAAGGCGGAATTTTTTTTGAACATCGGGATTTTTGCGGTTGTCGGCATCATTGCCTTGTTTGCCCTGCCTTCTTTTGAGCTGCGGAATTTCGACGTGCTCAATATTTCAAACGTGTTTTTGCCTTACGGCGTCATTCTGTTTACGCTCGTGGGCTGGGAAGCGATTCCTGAAATCGCGAGCTTTCTCAAGGATACGAAATCAAGCGCATCCCTCAAAAAGGTTATTATCACCGCAACGCTGTTGGCTTCTCTCCTTTGCTTTGTGTTTGCAATGGTGGTTGTGGGAGTGTCGGGCGCCGCCACCACAGAGGGCGCGCTTGCAGGACTGCTGCCTTTCCTTGGTAGCAGGGTCGTTTTCTTGGGCGCCCTGTTTGGAATTTTAGCCATTGCATCTTCATTCCTTGTAATCGGAAATTACATGAAAAACTCTCTCCGGCATGACTTTGGCGTTCCAACTCCTGTTGCCTTGTCCCTTGTTGTGATTCTTCCCGCGGTTCTTTTTTTGCTCGGGGTGCGGGAATTTATTGGAGTGATTGGGGTGGTGGGGAGTGTCATCGGAGCAGCAGAAGGCGTGTTGATTGCGATTATTTTTCAAAAAGCAAAAACCATGGGCACCAGGGCCCCTGAATACAGTATTCGAATCCCAGCCCCGCTTTTCATTGCGATCGTTGCCCTGCTCATTGCCGGCGCAGTTGCAGAATTGATTTTCTAGTGATAGGGTAACACATCCCCCGGAAAGGAGGTGGGCAGTGCTCTTTAAAAACGAATTACTCGGGTCGGAGTTTTTGAACCCTCTATTTCTTGGCGGCCCCCCTCTCTTTGTCTCGAGAGAACAAAGAGATGCGAACCCATTGAGCGGGGTGGTGAAAACGCGCCATATAGATCGGCCCAATGGACCGATGATTTTGGTCCACGAATTCATCAAGGACTATCTGCGGAGGCTTTATCTTGAGTTTCCGTACGCTACGGCGTATCAGCCAGGGGCTTCACCGTTGAACAATGTGAAGCGGCACAGGAAGAGTAGGTTTTTTTGGCTCCTCGATCTTAGACATGCCTACCAAAACGTGGACATGAAAAAGCTTGCAAATATTCTGTGTAAGCTTGATCCCAGGCATGCAAGTCATGAGGAAGAAATGCTGGTATTCCTCCAGAAGTACTGCATGTCTGCCATCGGCGGGCTTGCGGTCGGCGCACCCGCCTCTCCGCATCTATTCAACATTTACTGCGGGACCGAACTGGACCAGGCGATCGCAGCCATATGCGAAAAGAAGGGATTGGTCTACTCACGATATGGAGACGATATCACAATATCTTCTCCTGTTCGTCCAGTAGGCCAGAGGGTACGCCAGCAGATCCGTCAGATCATCGTTGCATCGGGTTTTCGTGTCAATGACGGCAAAGTCGAGCTTATTGATCTTGCCAGGATGAAAACGCAGTCGCTGGTTATCAATGGGGTCGGCCTGGAGCTCGGAGGGAGGATTTTTATACCTCCCCAGTTCGTTACTCGACTTCGAGGACTGCTCCATAAGGGGTTGCGTGACCTCTCTTTATTGCACGATATCCAAGGAGCAATGTCAGTGTTTCTTGGGTTGTGCAATCGAGCGCAGCCAACCGCAACCGAACAGAAGATCCTCGGTATGTATCAGCGGTTCCGCGAGTTAGTTCGAAGAGCAAAACGGCGTCGAGAAAGGCGTTGGGCATGAGCCTAGACGCCTTTTATTTTTATGCTATATTGAGGGTACTGCCTCCGAGGGGTCTCTCGCGAGGGAGATCTTTCGTAGGGTCCCAGAGTTTCCTTGAGGTACATCATAGATTGCCACCCTGGGGAATTTCTTGCACCACACATGTGGTGAAGATGGGGACGCCCCTGACCCTCGAGCTCGTTGAGAGGTTAAAGGGTTGCGATCCCAAACAAAGGCCTTTCCTTTTTCTTCTTCGGTTTCCCGACTACCTCAGCTCGGCAGTTGCCTGCCTCAAAAGCAGGCAGTGGGCAGTCATGATATCCGCGAAACTCTGGGACCCACTGAGGAAAATAAAAAGGCGCCATGTTTCACAACTGGCGCCTCACTTTTTTGATAGAATGTATGTATGGCAGAAAAAATCAGAATCCACCTTTTTGTTTCGGGCAGGGTGCAGGGAGTGTTGTTTCGACAGCACGCGAGAGCAAGGGCGCTTGAACTCGGGCTCAAGGGATGGGCAAGAAATCTTCTCGACGATAGAGTAGAGATAATTGCTGAAGGAGAAAAAGAAAACATCGAAAAGTTTATTGAGTGGTGCAAAAAAGGCCCGCCAATGGCAAAGGTGGAGCACGTCGCCGTTTCTTTTGAAGGATACAAAGGCGAATTCAAAGATTTCTCTGTCCGCGAGTTTGGCTTTTAAGATGATCATGCTTTATACTCTATAATAAAGCTGTAGCATGAATATAGAGTATGGATACCTATAGAAAAGGACTCCTACGAAGGAGTCCCCAAGCCATTCTTTTTTGCTCTGCGACGCAACTGGGCGCGTCCCCTTACTTCTTGCTTCGCTTTCTCCTGGAACTGTGCGAGAAGTTTCTTGGCCCCACTCTCTGTGATAGGAGGTGCGCCGCGGAGAAATCTCCTCCATAATTCTTTGTCGAGAAGTTCTCGAGGTCGCCAGTAAGGCCTGGTCTTCGATCCCTCAAACACCTCCCGGGCGCCACGATGATCAGTCCAGAAGTTGTCCCGGTCCGCTCTGCACTGGAGGCAGAGAGCCCGCTCCTCCTCTTTCGGAGATCCGGGCGCCCATTGCGCCTTCGATCCACACTTCTTGCACAGCCATCCCGCCTTTACCACCTCTTCGTTTGGTATATAGTCAGAGGGCCTCGCTCTCCATCCCTCCCTTGTGCGTTCTTCATATTCTGCCCTTCCCTTTTTGAACCGTTCTTGTGCAATGAGGAGAAGACGTTGCGCGACTTCTTTTGTAAAGATGCCCTTTTTGATTGCCTGGGCAAGGGTAAAGGAATGACCGAGAGGGCAGCTAAAGGTAATGGTCGTTTCAGACACACTATCCACCTTGAGATCTAGGAACGAGGAAAATGAGGTAGCCGGCCACTCTTCTCCCCCGATACACTGGAGGATTATCCCGAGGTCTTGGGATGTTGTCATTGCGTCTGCTCCCTTCTAGAACTAGTCC
>JACOVR010000027.1 GCA_016177245.1 Candidatus Wildermuthbacteria bacterium
CATTGGTGTACATTCGTATATTAGTGTCATCATCATAGTATCCCAGCGCTGCCAATCCCGGCAGCTTCTGTCCCGATACAAACGCGAGGGTCGCTCCCCCGCCCGCTGAAACATACGAGAACTTTTCTCGCAGCCCGTAGTTTTGCAAAAATTCAGCAAGGTCTCCTCCTCCGGCAATCGCCACTGCGTTGCTTTTCACAATGGCTTTTGCGATTGCCAAAGAACCCTTTGCATATTTTTTTTCTTCGGTTTTGCCCAAGGGGCCTACCCAAAACACAGATTTTGCATTGGTGAGATATGTTTTGAAAAGTTCTATGGTTTTGGGACCTATGTCAAGCGCACCATCTGGGGAGAACACAATCTTGTGCCGATTGCTAAATTCAAGTTTTTGCGAGAGCGCCTCTTTTGCAAGCAGATTGCCTATCAACACGGTGTCTGCTTTTCTGGACATCGCATCAACAAAAGAAAGCTTGTCTTTCGCCTTGCTTCCTCCCACCACAACGACAAATGGGTGCTTTGGATTCTTGGAAAATTCAGAGAGCGCGTGAATTTCCTTTTCTAAAAGGAGCCCTGCGCCCGAAGGAAGCAATTGCGGCACGCCCACGATTGAAGCATGCGCCCGGTGCGATACAGAAAAGGCATCATTCACAAAAATGTCCCCGAGCGCCGCAAGCTCTTTTGCGAAATTTCTATCGTTCAGCTCCTCTTCGCCATGGAATCGCAGATTCTCAAGAAGCAGCACTTCCCCGTTCCGCATTTTCAGGGTCCAGTCGCGAATTGTATTTCCAATGCAATCTGGAGCGAGTGTCACGGAACAATCAAGATATTCCATGAGATTTTCCTGGATCGGTCGCACAGAGAGATAGGGAACAACCTTTCCTTCCGGGTCCCCCAGGTGAGACATCAAAATGATCTTCGCTCCCCTGGAAAGCAGAAATGCGATCGTGGGAATCGTCTGCCTGATGCGGAAGTCGTCGAGGATATTCCCCTTCTCATCCACCGGAACGTTGAAGTCGCATCGTACAAGGACTCTTTTCCCCCTCACAGAAAAATATCTTAGCAATTTCATCAAAAGTTGACGGTTTCTCCCGGCTGAATCACTCCTTTCTTTTTCTCTGCCCTTTTATCGAGCACTGCCTGAAGTGTTTTCTTAAGGTCTTCCCTGTTTCTGTTTGGATGCAAAGGAACTGGCTCTTTTTTGAGGGCGGTCTCCAGGGAAAAGGTCTGGCGGGGAGGAATCGGGTTTTGTTGTTTTGGTTTGAATAATTTTTTCCTGCAGGATTTGCAGTACACCGGCCTCTTGCCGTCTGGCGGGAACACCACTTTGGTGGGTCGCCCACAGCTGGAACAAACCGCGTCGTACAAAACAGAGGACTGTGCAAATGTTTGCTGGACAGGCCTTGCTGCAGATGGCCCAGCAGCTGATTTCACAGAGGTCTCCCGCGCCTCTGTCCATGCAGTGATTTTTGCTTCCACTTCTTTGCGAGAAGTGCTGTACTGCTGGCGGGAATGCTGAATGATTTTTTCTGTGTATAAAACCTCTGGCCTGGGAATGGGCGAAAGGGTCCAGGCGGAAAAGGGTCTTGAAGCCAAGCCGTCAATCATGAGCTTCACATAAATATTGTATTTCCCAAGATTCACAAGATCTAATGGGGTGAATTCTGGCGCAAATTCATTTTCAAGAAATTCCGCGTCTTCGGGCCCTATGCGAAACACCACAAGCGTTCCAACGTTGCCAAACACGGCCTCACGCATCTTGGTGTCTTCCGTAGTGCCCAACTGGGCGATATATTGATGACCCAAAATCAAGGCAAGGCGGTACTTCCGTGCTTCAGAAAGAATATTTGCAAAGGATTCCGACGCAAAATTCTGGAACTCGTCAATGTAGAGAAAGAAATCTTTTCTCTGCTCTTCGGGTATGTCAATGCGCGACATTGCTGCCAACTGCAGCTTGGTGGAAAGAAGCCCTCCCAGCAAACGAGACGAATCCTCTCCGATTTTTCCTTTCGAGAGATTGGCAATGAGAATTTTTTGATTATCCATCACGTCTCTCATGTCGATGGACGAACGCACCTGACCGATAATGTTGCGCAGCAAAGGATTGGAAATGAACTGGCCTACCTTGTTTTGAATTGCCGCGGTTGCCTCAACTTCGTATCGCTGGGTGTACCTCGCGTATTCTTGCAGCCAAAACGCTTTCACCACGGGATCTTTCACTTTGTCCACCACTGTCTTGCGGTACTCAATGTCTGCCAGCAAACGATTGATGCCGAGAAGCGTGGAACCTGGATACTCAAGAAGCGCCAAGATCGCATAATTTAAAATATATTCCATGCGAGCAGACCACACTTCAACACCAAATATCTTCTTGAACACCGACATGATCCCTGAAACCACAATGTGCCGGTTCTCGGGATTCACTTCTTCCATAACGTTAAACGCGATGGGGTAGTCAATGTCGCCCGGGTCAAAATAGATAACGTCTTTGATTCGATTCTCAGGGACAAAATCGAGCAGCTCCTGGGCTGCCTCGCCGTGGGGGTCAATGAATCCGATGCCATGCCCCGCCTGAATGTCTTGGATTGCCATGTTTTTGAGCATCACGGTTTTGCCCATGCCTGTTTTCCCAACCACATAAAAATGGCGGCGGCGGTCGTCGAGCTTGATGCCGAATTTTTTCCTGATGTTGCGAAAATTCGTTTCTCCGAAAAAATTGATGTCGCTCATAGGTCCTATGGGTCCTCTTGGTCTGATGGGTCCTACTCGGTCGGCAATACGGGCGGTGCTTCCCCTTTCTTTGCTTCTACCCTCTCGAGCGCCGCGGAAGGCGCGGTAAGTTTTCCGGGGAAGTGAAAGAGAGAAGCAAGTTCCTCAATATTCAAAATATGGCTTCCTTTCGATCTCGGAAAGTGGATGTTAAACCTCCCTTTATAGTACCTGAAATGCCTGCGCTTTCGAAGATAGAGGCGGCGCTTGTCGAGAAACCACGTGGAAATAGTGTGCACCTTGGTCCAGGTATCGCCGTCAACCTTGAGGCCGTTCATATTTTCTGTGGTGAATTGGGTGAAGTAGCTCATGGGAATCGCTTTCATCCCGCCCCAATAGACGTCTCTTTTTGCAACGTAGACCGAACGGATATGACAACTGAACATGAGCTTGGCTATTTTTTCTTCGATCCCCATGACGATTACGCGCTCTCCAGGGGTGATCCTCATTTCTGGGGGAAGGAACGACTCCTGCTCTGTCTTTTGCTCGGCTGTTTTGCCGGTCGCAAGCACAGAGAAAACGGTCTCTACGTCTTTCACCGTGCTTGTTGGTTTCCCCCTTTCTGGCCTGTGCACGATTTTATCAACGATTGCCTTTCCGCGCTCTTCGTAGCCGGTGCCACGATCGACAGGAGAGGCCAAAATCTGAATCCACATGTGTTCCCCGGGGCCGAGTTTTGCCATACCCTCAAGGAGCTGGCCCAAAGGGTCAACGCGAATCGGTTCTTCTTCTCTTGTGGTTGCCTGCTCTTCGAAAAACGACCGGTAGGTCTTGATGGGATACACATCCTCCCGAGGCATCTCGTAACTTGAGGCCCACATTTCCCAGTCCTTGTTGGGGATATCTGCCGGAACAAGTTTGGTGTAGTCGTCAACTTCTGTGATTTCCGCCTCGGGAAACTGCGCGTAGATCGACGACTCAATCAATTTCCTCTCGTCTTGCTCAAATCTCACGAAAAAATGCACCTTCCCTTCAATAGAAGCAATTTCCAAAGCAACACCCAATTGGATTTTCCCCTCAATCCATTTTTCCCGTTTGTTCTTCCCTATTTTTACCTGCCAAAAGCCGGCGATAACCGCTTCCATGCGGCGGAACGGGTTGTCCACCTCTTGAGGCATTCTGATTTCCAAGACGATCCATCTCCTGTCTGTAAGCCAGCGATCGGTTCTCCACCAAAGCCAGGTGAATACAAAGAGGCCAAACAACAGAAAAGGCAAAAACAGCCACCACCACGTGAGCGCGAATTCCCATGCAAATCTTCCTATGGGAAGCAGTATCTCTATCATCTTACATAATACCTCCCGAGTTCGTCTCTGGCAAATAGGGAGCGGTCTTGTAAGTTCAAAAGGATGGTTGTTTCCCTGACCTGCCGTTGGGAAAGGGTTTTTTCTATGATTTGTTCTTTTGTAAGGGGCTGCGACTCTTTCTGGAGAATGGACAAAAGCACGTCTTTCACGGTGCCTGGTTCATACCCCCAGTCCTGCAACGCATACATTCCCCTCCCCACCAGCACGAAACGGGGATCTTTAATGAGTTCGTTGTGAACTGTTTGGGGAAGCACTTCTTTTAATTTTTGAGTAGGAAACTTTTCCTGGAGTTCTTCGATAACCTCTGCAACCTCGCGAAAATGCAAGGGTTCCCCTTTCGCGCGAAGGGCAATGTATGCCTTGTCGCGAATGGTTCTTGGGTTGATATGGGCCCAGTCGCGCAAACCCCATCTTCCGTCGTGGGCCTGCACCACGCGCTTTGAAATCTCGAGCAGCGAAGAAAGCGCAAGCAGAGACGCACCTTCGTGGATTTCCTGCAATTCTCGTAAATGGGCGGCGTCTTTCTTTTTTTCAAAATAGCCGTGGATATGTTGCAAAAGCGAAGGAACCCTGTTGAGCACCTCTTGCTCAACTGTCCAAAAAGGGTGGACCTCGTCGGTTTCCCTGTGCCTCAAAAACTGATCTCCCAAATTCAAAAGAAACACCACGTACGTCGGCTTGCAGTCGCCCCGCAGTTTCTCTAACAGTAAATCTTCTCTCTTTGCGTTCCCGAGTTTTTTAATCGTAGAAGAAAAGTGACTGAACACTTTCCCGGGGAACGATGGCGCATGGTTTTCTTTGATCTGATTAAGGGTTTGATCCACGATTTGCCGCACTCGTTCTCTTGTAATATCGTGGTCTTCTCCGATGCGCTCCAACGTAAAAGGTTCGCCGTTTTCAAGGCCAAAACGTTTTATCACGATGTCTTTCGTTCTCGGCTCAAAATCAGAAAGAAGTTCGTATGAAATTTTTTCGTAGGGAAACTGTGGCATAATCACTATCTATTAAACCAGCTTTGTGGAATTGTGTCAACCCCGTATTACGGGGTCAAGGATTTTTCCGCCTTCCAAAATAACGCACCAAAAATGCGGGCGCAAAAAACAGGGAAGAGTAGAACCCAACCATGATGCCGATGATCAGCGCAAGGGTAAAACCCTGCAATGTTTCTCCTCCTAAAAAGAAAATTGCAAAAAGAGGAATCAAGGTGGTGAGAGAAGTGTTAAGGTTTCGGGTGAAGGTCTGCTTGATGGATCGCTCAACCGTGTCTGCGAAATCAATGCCGACCCGTTTGGTGAGATTTTCCCTCACCCTGTCGAATACGACAATGTTGTTATTGATGGAATATCCCAAGACCGTAAGCAATGCAACCACCACAGGGATGCTGAATTCCTGATTCCTGAATTCCCCGAGAACCGCAAAAACTCCCAAGGGAATAAAAAGGTCGTGAAGAAGCCCCAGGAACGCAACAAAACTCCACTGCCATGATTTGAGGGGCTGCGTGATCCTCCGGAACGCAAAGGCAATGTATGCAGCAATGATGATCAAAGAAAGCCCAACGATGATAAATGTTTTTTCTCGCAGCTCCCGGCCAATCACCGGCCCTATAGATTCAAATCTCAATTCTTTTACCCCGGCTCCCAGCGTCTCAAGAATTTTTGCGTGAGTTTCTTCGGGAATGGTTTTCATGCGAACAATCATTCCCCTTTCTCCGCTGTTCTGGATTTGCAAGGATTCTAATTGCAGTTCAGAAAGGTTTCCCCGAAGTTCTGTCGGAGCTGGGACATTTCCATCGTATTCCACCTCCAAAATGCTTCCGCCGGTAAATTCAATGCCAAGCTGCAACCCAAACAGAAAAATCACGCCGACACACGCAACAATCAAAAATGCAGAAAGGAAGAAGTAGAAATTTGAGTAGCGAAGAATACTCATATGAACACCCGTAAAATATTGCGCGTTACGAAAATCGCGGTGAATATGCTTAGCAAAATCCCAATGGAAAGAGTCAAGGCAAAGCCCTGCACAAACGACGAGCCAAACCAAAACAAAATCATGGCAACAAGCAGGGTGGTGATGTTTCCGTCGCGTATCGAGGGCCATGCCCTGCGGAACCCTTCCTCAACTGCGCCAGCAAAGCCCTTGCCCCCCTTCAACTCTTCTTTCATGCGAGAGAAAATTAAAATGTTTGCGTCCACCGCCATCCCAATGGAAAGAATAAATCCTGCAACGCCGGCCAAGGTGAGAGTAACTGGAATCAGTTTAAACAATGCAAGAATATAGGCAACGTACAAAAGAAGGGCAAGAGAGGCAACAATGCCAAGACGCCGGTAAAAAATGACCATGAAAACGAGAACACCCAAAAATCCTATGACCCCAGCTTTCAAGCTCTGCGCCAAAGAAACGGTTCCTAGTGTTGCTCCCACTTGCTGCTGGGAAATCAAGGTGATGGGAACAGGCAAGGCGCCTGCGTTGAGGTTGCGCACGATTTGCTGGACCTCCTGAATAGTGAATTGGCCTGTGATTTGCGCATTGCCCCCTGTAATCTTTTCCTGCACAACAGGCGCCTGCAAAAGCTGGTAGTCAAGGAATATGGCAAGGGGCTTGTTGATGTTTCGTTCGGTGAGTTCTGCGAAAAGCTTTGCTCCTTCGCTGTCAAACTCAAGCAAAATGATGGGACGGTTCACTTCGTCAAAACCAATTTCTGCTTTTTTAAGATATCGGCCTGTCAGTTCGGTTGGCTGAAAGGTTGCTTCGGACTCCCCCTCTTTGAGCTCTCGAAACTCAAGATAGGGCGTTTGGCCAATGAGTTGAATGGCAAGATTTGGATCTTTGATTCCAGCTAATTCCACAATGAGACGGCGCCTCGCGCCAGATCCTTCGGTTTGCACGAGGGGTTCTTGCACGCCAAACAGATTCACCCGCCTCTCGATAACGTCCCGAAGGCCCTGCATGGCAACATCTTTGTTGGCGGTCTCAATCTGCGAGAGATCGGCCTCGTACACCAAATGAATCCCGCCCTGAAGATCAAGACCCAGTTGAAAGGGTTTTTGAGAAAATCGCGTGCCGGGAACCGTAAAAAGCGCTGCGGCAACGCCCGCAATCAACACGGCCCCCAAAATGATAAACACGATGCGTTTCTTCATGAAAAGTCAGTTTCCAGCTTACAGCAACTTTTCAACCATTGCAATCTCTTCCAAGATTCCCTCGATCAGGTCGTACTCTCGGGCTTCTTCGTAACTTGCCCAGGCATATTCGATGTTTTCATTGTTCAGCCGTACCTCTCCTCCTTCATACGGAGTATAAAAACTCAACGTGAGTACGGGAATCCCATCGGGCCGTATAAACGTGAGGTCGAGAAGGTATTTGGGCTTACCGATATCCATATTGGTTTCTTCTTTCACCTCTCTTTTCAAAGAATTCTCCAGGGCAAAATACCAGCTGTCGTTTGTTGTTTTTGGAGTATTGAGATAATCGTCGGCTTCCAAGCCGCCTCCAGGAACCGTCCATTTCCCGGGAAAAGCTTTTTTATCTAAACTCCTCTTCAAAAGAAGATATTGAAAAATCCCGTCCTCCTTTTTATAAATAATGGCCGTCCCTACCACCCGATGCAATTCCCTATTTTGAATTTCCATATAATATGTATAAAATATTGGGAAAAAACCTTACACTTCTTATTGCGACCGCAATATTAAGTTGATAATTTGAATACCTCTTTCCACGCCCCATCTTCGCCTATGTGTTCTGCTACCACTAACTGCATCTCACGCTTCGATAGCCCAAAGAATTCTTGTAAGAGTTCTATTTCTGGGTTGCAATCAAAAGGATGAATCCAAACACTCTTCTGGAACGGCAGAAATCCTAACTCTTTCAATTTGCCCCGAAGTGCTTCTCGAAATATCCGTTTCCGTTCTTCAATATCAAACATAAGCAATCGCCATTTCGCATCCCATTTTCTGGGCTTCTTGATTTTTAAATCATTAATTTGGAACATCCCCGCCTTCCTTTTCCCCTCGGGAGTAAGAAAAATATAAAGTTGACGATTTTTTCTTTCAATAGAAATAAATCCTTCTCTTCGCAACCGCGAGAATGTGTTGGAAAGTTTTTGGGGATGATATTTTTTCCATCTGGAGTATCCGCGCATAAGACTTGGCACAAAATAAGGAGAGGTAGCTGCAATGGCAACGACTCCTCCGATTAAAAGCCAAGAAAAAATATCTTTCACAATTTCCGATTTTGGTTTTGTAAAATAATAGCGATATTTCCCAATGCCCATTGTTTTATACTATCAACTTCTTACAGCGATCGCAATATTAAGTGTAAAGAATATTATACATCAAAATAGTGCCTACCGGTGCGGTAACTATCGATTGAGAGCGTACACATTTCGAATAATGGCGAGGGAAGATTATTTAATTTGAAACAATTGTATTGTTTTGGAGATTTCTTCGGGGATGCCTTCGAGGCAGTCGTAGGTTTTGACTTCGTTTTCGTTGACCCATACATAATCGTCGAATGCGTCCTGTTCCAGTGCAACCTCTCCTCCTTCGTACTTTGCTGCGAATTTCACGAGGATTGCGGGAATTCCGTCTGTCCGCACAAAGGCAACGCTATTAATGTATGCGAGGACTGGCTCGATTTCGATGCCTGCCTCTTCTTTTGCTTCGCGCATCAAGAGTTTTTCCGCTGCATCTTCAAAATCGAGGACGTCTCCATGGATTCTCGTGGGATTGTTCACGTCCAAATCGCTCCACTCGAGCTTTCCGCCAATGACCCCGTATTTTCCCGGATGCACCTTTTCATGTTTGCCGCGTTTCAAAATCAAACATCGCCCGTCACTCTCCCGATACACCACCACATTCGCAACAACGTAAAACAAATGATCCTGCTTCGCCTTTTTTAAACTAATTTTATTTGCCGGCATTTTTTATTTTCCATGACAGCGTTTAAATTTCTTTCCGGACCCACACGGACATGGATCATTTCTTCCAACTTTCGGCTGACTGCTTACCTGTTGCTGGGGTTGCTGAACTGGAACGAGCGAAACATTCATTATGGAATTTGCAATGAGGGAATCTATGGTCAAAAGCATCTGCCCAAACATTTTATGTCCCTCGTTTTTATATTCTACCAGAGGATCTTGCTGGCCGTATGCCCGAAGCCGAACTGAATCGCGAAGATACTCCATGTTTTCCAAATGTTCAATCCACAAGGAATCGACCACGCGCAGGCACACAAATTTTTCTGCCTGCCTCATCTTTTCTTCTCCCAGTTCTTTTTCTTTTTGATCATACTGCTCTTGTGCGACTCCTGTCTTCGCAAGGATT
Source organism: Candidatus Wildermuthbacteria bacterium (assembly GCA_016177245.1). Lineage (GTDB taxonomy): Bacteria > Patescibacteriota > Minisyncoccia > Minisyncoccales > UBA10102 > JACOVR01. The sequence continues at coordinate 9,395 of JACOVR010000027.1, forward strand.
TCAAGAATTTGATTTTTGAGCGTGCCCTCCTGCGCCTGCTCCAAAATCTCTTTTCTTTTTCTATACATCCGCTCCCGGTGCTTGTTCAGCACGTCGTCGTATTCAAGCAGATGTTTCCGTATATCAAAGTTTGCGCCTTCGATTTTTGACTGGGCCGACTCAATGGATTTGGACACAATGCCCGACTCGATTGACTCGTCTTCAGGAAAATGGAAACGCTCCATCAACCCTTTCATGCGGTCTCCCCCAAAAATGCGGACCACGTCATCTTCAAAAGAAACGAAAAATTGGGAAGAACCAGGGTCACCCTGTCTTCCCGATCTCCCGCGCAGCTGATTGTCAATCCTGCGCGCTTCATGCCGTTCGGTGCCAATGACGTGCAGTCCGCCCGACTCCCTCACCCTTCGAGTTTCCTCGGGGTCGGCGGGGTTTCCGCCGAGAATAATATCTACTCCGCGGCCTGCCATATTGGTTGCGACGGTAACTGTTCCAAACTTCCCTGCTTGGGCTATAATTTCTCCTTCTTTTTCATGAAACTTGGCATTGAGCACTTGGTGAGGAACACCCTCGACCCCAAGGAGTTTTGAAAGATACTCATTCTTCTGAATTGCGACCGTACCGATCAGCACCGGCTGGCCTTTGGCATGCCTTTCCTTTACTTCTTTTACAAGCGCAGAGAATTTTGCCTTTTCTGTTTGATACACTCTGTCTGGGAGATCTTTACGAATCATGGGCTTGTTTGTTGGCACCGCAATAACGTCGAGTCCATACACCTTGTACAGTTCTTCTGCGGAAGTGAGGGCGGTACCCGTCATGCCAGCCAATTTTTCATACATGCGAAAGTAATTTTGAAAGGTGATAGAGGCAAGGGTAAGGGATTCTGGTTGCACCTGCACTCCTTCTTTTGCTTCGAGCGCCTGATGGAGGCCTCCTGAATATCTGCGGCCCGGCAGCAAACGGCCTGTAAATTCATCAACGATGATGACCTGACCATCTTTCACGACATAATCGCGATCCCGCTGGAAAAGCACCTGCGCCTTGAGGGCCTGCTCTAAATGATGGAGGTATTTAATGCCCTTTTCTTGGTAGATATCTTTCACGCCAAGAAGATTTTCCACCTTGTTGATTCCGCTTTCGGTCAGGGTGACTGCGCGCAGCTTTTCATCTGTTTCGTAGTCCTCTTTCTCTTTGAGTTGAGGAATGAGCTTTGCAAATTCTTTGTACCAATGGGAACTTTCGGTATCTGGAGCAGAAATAATCAAGGGGGTGCGCGCCTCATCAATGAGAATGGAGTCAACTTCGTCAACAATCGCATAGCGATGTTCCCGCTGAACCTGCTGACCAAAGTCATACGCCATGTTGTCGCGCAGGTAGTCGAAACCAAATTCATTGTTGGTTCCGTAGGTGATGTCGGCCTTGTACGCCTCTTTGCGCGTGACAGGCCGCAAAAAACTTTCAATAACCTTAAAAGCACCTACAACGTCACGGGACTGATCCGCCTTCGCCGAGGATTCGGCGGACAAGTAGGACGGGTCGTACAGATACGACGCGTCGTGTACGATGCAGCCAACACTCAAGCCGAGGGCGTGATAAATTTGCCCCATCCACACGGTGTCACGCTTGGCAAGATAGTCATTCACCGTGACAATATGCACTCCTTTTTCAGAGAGCGCGTTAAGATATGCGGGCAACACAGCGGTAAGGGTTTTCCCCTCTCCTGTTTTCATTTCTGCGATGTTGCCTTCGTGCAGGGCGATGCCGCCGATAAGCTGAACATCAAAGTGTCGTTGGCTAAGTTCTTTTCGCGCTGTCTCCCTCGCCGCTGCAAAGGCATCGGGCAAAATATCATCGAGTAATTTCCCATTCGCAAGTTCTTGTCTGAAGAGCTGGGTTTTCTCTTTGAGCTGCGCAGAAGAAAAAGCTGCATAGATACCTTCAAGCGCATTGATTTTTTCTACCAATAACCTGCAATGATCTACATATTTTTCGTTTGCGTTGCCAAAAATTTTCTCAAGAAGGGCGCTCATAGTTTTGATTTGAGAAATGGCGGGAACACCTTGGAGGCAAAGTGGATTTGGGGAGTATAGTATCTGGCGTGGAGTTTTCGCTTGTGGAATCGAAGGGCGATTTCATTTTCAGAAAGTTTTGAAAACACGCCGTGGCTCGACCCAAAAGAAAAACTGTGCTCCCACGTGGGAAAATGGTTCACAAATGCTTTGTGAATTTGAAAATCGGGGAAGACGGCGCGCATCTGCCGCCTCACCTCCTGGCCAAAATCATCGGAAACATACCCTGTTTGAGTGGCCAGAATCCCATGCTTGCGAAGCGCCCGTTTTGCGCGAAGAAAAAATAACTTTGTGAAAAGGGCGCGCGATATGGAGCCGTCTGGATCGGTAAGATCTGAAACGATGCAGTCAAACATGCTAATGCATGTTTTAATAAAGTGCATGCCATCGTCAATGAAGATGCGGACTCGGGGGTCTTGAAATGCGTTGCGGCACACTGCCCTCAAATATTTTTGCGATGCTTTGATAACTTCTTGGTCGATTTCAACAAGCGTGACTTCTTTCACCGGATGCTTGAGGATTTCTCTCAACGCGCCTCCGTCTCCTCCTCCGATCACGAGCACGCGATCTGGTCTCGCGTGCGAACAGAGCGCCGGGTGCACAAGCATTTCGTGGTAAACCGCCTCAAACCTGGTTGAAAGCTGCACGAACCCGTCCAAAAAAAGCATCCGCCCAAACCCAACCGTTTCCACAATATCGATCCGTTGATACCTGCTTTGTTTAGAAAACAAGGTCTTGCGCAAAGCAAATCCCTGGAGGCCTTCTTTTATTTCGCCCGGAAGATATCCCTCAAACGCCCAGCGTTGTCCAAACAGCACTTTCTTTTTCATACCATTTTGCCCCGTTTCATTAAGTATACCTTTGCAATGTTTGGGCGGAGTTGCTTTTTTAAAAATCCAATTGCTTTGCGCGGAGTCGCCCCGGAGCCGCAGGTAAAAATATCAATGGCAATGTAGGAAATTTCAGGCCACGTGTGAATCGCAATATGTGATTCAGCAAGAAGGATAATGCCAGTCATGCCGTAGGGAGAAAATACATGAGATGCGATCTGCAAAGGAGTGCTCTTCGCCTTTTTTGCCGCTTCCGCAAGAAGATAGTTCATCGCTTTTTCAGTTTTGATTGTTTTCCCAAACCAAAAATCGGCAATCATGTGGGTGCCCGCATACTGAATTTTCTTTTTGCGTGCCATGTGTTTATTTATTTCATATTTTTCGCAAAAAAACAACCCCGCCCCGCTCGCTATATCGATATATCGAAATA
>JACOVR010000028.1 GCA_016177245.1 Candidatus Wildermuthbacteria bacterium
ACCGGCCCCGATGAAACACGGGCATGGACCATTACAAGGGGGAGTACTGCTCCGCAGGCAGGAGGGGTGATCCACAGCGATTTTGAGAAGAATTTCATCAAGGCGGAAGTGATCAACTGGGAGAAGCTGCTTGAATCTGGGGGCTGGCAGCAGGCAGCAGCCAAGGGCTGGCTCCGCCAGGAAGGCAAGGAGTATGTCGTCCAAGACGGCGACGTGATCGAAATCAAGCACGCCCCGTAATACGGGGCACGGCTAGATGCAATTTTTTGAGGTTATCAAAAAAAGTAAAAAATCAAAGGCAAGGGTTGGTATACTGAAAACGCCTCACGGAGATATTCTTACTCCTGCTTTCGTACCTGTTGCCACAAAGGGTACTCTCAAAACAATTCCGCCCAAAGACCTCAAGGACATTGGCACGCAGGTTGCGTTTGTGAATACATTTCATTTGGTTTTACATCCCGGGGCAGAGGTTATTGAGAAATTTGGAGGAATCCACAAGTACAGCAATCTTGCCATTCCCTTAATGAGCGACTCTGCGGGGTTTCAGGTGTTTTCCCTAGGAAGAAAGAAAAAAGTACAGACAAAAGAGGGAGACGAGGGGCTGCTGCTCAATATTAGCGAAGAGGGAGTGCAGTTTCGTTCCCCGCGAGACGGGAAAGAACTAATGTTCACCCCTGAGATTTCCATGCAGAACCAGGAGAAGATCGGGGCAGACATTATTATGGCATTCGACGAGTGCATTTATTACGGCGCTTCCCATGAATATACCAAAGAAGCGACCGAGCGAACTCACGAGTGGCTTTTGCGATGCATTGAAAGCAGAAAACGCAAAGGCCAGAGATTATATGGCATTGTGCAAGGTGGAGTTTTTAAAGATTTACGCGAGGAGTCGGCTAAATTTGTTGGCGCACAGGAAATTGACGGCGTCGCAATTGGCGGGGTTTCTGTTGGCGAAACCAAAAAAGAAATGGAAGAACAGGTCAGATGGGTTGCTCCGCATCTTCCCGAAGAACTCCCGCGCCATCTTTTAGGGATTGGCCGCATCGAAGACATACAAGAATTTGTAAAACTCGGCATAGATACTTTTGACTGCGTGGAGCCAACCCGTCTTGCGAGGAACGGGACCGTGTTCCAGGGGCAGGGAAAGAAATTTGCGCGGCTCGATCTTACAAAATCCAGGTATCTCAAAGACAAACATCCAATCCAGCAAAGTTGCGCCTGCTACACCTGCCAGAATTTTTCTCTTTCATTTTTGCACCATTTGTTCAGGGAGCGCGAACTTTTGGGATATTACCTTGCAACCTATCACAACCTCTTCTTTTTTGAGCAGATGTTTGCAGAGATTCACCGTCTCATTGCAAAAAGCTTGATCTAGTAGATATATGTATCCACCACTAAACCGGTTTGGTCGTAGAGAGTGATGGTGTCGTGAAAAATATTGCCAAAGTCCGACTCAACATACACATACCATTCGCTCGAGAGAAAGTTTTGCTCTTGATTTCTTTTTTGGTAGCATCCCTCATAGCTGAAACCTTCTGCAAGAGAAGTGAGATACGAAACACAGTCGGGGTTTGAAGGTATGCCCTTGTCTGGAAGTTTGCAAGAGCCGTAGTCAATTTTTGTAAGAATGAATTCCTGGCATATGGGAGAAAGGTGGTTTATTTGTTCCACCCTTGGCTTGTCTATGGAGCAAGAAGAGGGACCGGGAAGAGAGGCCGCAAAAGAAGATTTTAAATAGCCAAAGCACTGGTTTGGCCGAAAGTTTCTTCCCTTGCCCAAGGGACTTTTGCCGCTTGAGATATACGCCGTATCGGAACGCTTCACCGCAATTGGTTCTGCTGGGAAACTATTCATAATGGGATGGTATTTTTCAATGCCGTAGGGGATTCGAAAGTCGCCCGTCCACCTGCTCTTGAGAGTCCAGCCGGTAATGTTGATTGCGGTTTCCTGGTCGAAGCTCGCTCGCAAGGTGGCTAACGCAGGATTCAATCCTGAAAGCGGCCGAAAGCTCGAGATGCGGATTTTTTGAAAATAGGGAGAAATGGCAATGCGGAAATTCACTTTTGCTGGAGTTTCGTCAACAATGTCTCCGATTTTCGATCGTACCAAAAAAGTGTATTGCTTTGATCCTGTAACTAGGGTGATGTCGCGGCGGTTTCCCGACGTTGACTGCCAGCTCGCGTCTACGCCCTGGAGCAGGGTTTCAAAATACATGGTGCTTTGTGCCTGCTGCGGGTTTGCGGTTCCCGAAAATTCAAAGGTAACTCTATTGGTGTCTAAAATAATTTCTCCTTCTTTTGTACCTTTGGTGATAAAGGTCTCCAAAATAAATGGCGGAGGAGCTCTGGTTTGAGTCCCTTGCCGATACGTGGTTGAGGGTTGCTGCTGTTGGGTTTTCACTGGAGCTTGGGACTTGGAGGGTTGCACACTAAGATTGAGCTTCAAGAAAGAAGAAAGGTCAATTCCCTTGAACAGGTCGTCTGCATAGGTTGCAGCAAACACTATAAGGATGATAAAGATGGGAATGAGGAACATGGTGTATTATTATAAATAGCATGAAAGTAACTCCCATCAAAACCCGAAAAATAATCCCCGGGGAAGACCGGGATCTTTTTGCGATACTCGACCGCTATCTGCCCAAGCCCAAGGATCGGTCTGTTGTTGCGGTAACCTCAAAAATTGTTGCTATCTGCGAAGGCAGGATTGCCCCGTTAGATGAAAAAAAGAAGGACTCGATCATCATAAAAGAAGCCGACTGGTATTTGCCCCGAACTTCCCACAAGTATAATGTCATGCTCACAATCAAGGGGAACGCCATGCAATTTTCTTCTGGGGTTGACGAATCGAATGCAAGAGGATTTTTTGTGTTGTGGCCAAAAGATCCCCAGAAATCGGCAAATTCAATACGAGAGCACCTCGTAAAAAAACACAAGAAAAAGAACATCGGCGTGGTCATCACCGACACTGCTTCTGTCCCTCTTCGCTGGGGGCAAAGAGGAGTGTTTGTTCTGGCTCACAGCGGATTTTCCGCGCTCAACAGCTATATTGGCAAACCCGATATTTTTGGAAGGATGTTCAAGATGACGTCAGCAGCAATTGCCGATGCCCTGGGAACTGCGGCAGTTCTTGTGATGGGCGAGGGAGCAGAACAAACGCCCTTGGCAGTCATTGAAGATATTCCGTTTGTAAAATTCCAAAACCGAAATCCCAAAAAAACAGAATTGCAAAAGTTGCAGATGCCCCTTGAAGACGACCTGTATGCTCCGTTACTCCAAGCAGTAAAATGGAAAAAAGGAGGCCGCATCGCGACGATGCGGCCCAGCCGGTGATTGATTTTTCTTTTCAGATGTGTTTTATAGTAAACTAGCAGAAACTCGGTGGAGGGAGGTTGCCATGGAACAATTCAGATGGGTTCTTGTCCAGGATACCGGTGGCACAGTCGAACTGTGCTACCTTATGCGAGATGATATTGCTAAATCTTGCGAAGGCGGCGTGCTCCGAGTCGGCGCTCAGATTCGATGGGATCCCGATCATCCAGAAGATGCGCAAACAGTACTCAAGGTTTATGACGGCGAGCTAGGCGCACTGCTTTCTGCAATGGCAGTGATGGTAGATGCGTGCTGCACGACGGATGGGATCGAAGGACTCTTGGCTCTTCTCAACGATCTTATTAAAAGTAAGGAACTCGCCCTCCGCAGATTTGAAAAAAAGAGAGCCGGATCGTAGCGTTGGTCATGGGAGCAAGCCATCCTTGCGTTGCAGGGATGGCATTTATTTTATGGATTTGACCTTGTCTTCCACTATCACTCAAATTTTGCTGCAGCAATTTTTAAGTGATAGTTATGTTACCTATGTTGTGAGAGCAGTTTGAAATGGGCCTTGAGTTGTGCGTCATTTTTGATTGATTTGGCATGGATGATGTTCACAAAGGGGTAAAGTTGAAAAAGCGCCACAACCAATTCGATTTCCTTTTCACATGGCCAGGGGCACGCCCACACGCTTTCCTGAAGTTTGAAAAAATTCCATTCTCGCAATCTATTGCGGAGAGCTTCTCTCGCGTTTTTTTGCTTGTCTGGAATGTCGAAAATCACGATGCGCCATAGTCCATCCCAGTGCTTTGGCCGCTGAATAAAAATGTCTTGGTATCGAATTTCTTTTGCCCTTTGTTTTCCGTTTTCGGTGAGTTCCACGAGGAAAGTTCCATCTTTCTTTTTGTTTAGGACGATGAGCCGAGATTTTTTCAGTCGATAGAATGCCGTAGCAATTTTTCTTCTTTCTTCTGCTTTGGTAGGGTATCGTTTGCCCATGCGTTTGAGTAAAGCCACCAGTATAAGAGGGGAAGTTGCTGCAACCGCTACTACGCCCGCAGTTGCGAGAAATAGAAGAATTGTTTTGGCGAGTTCTTTGTATTTCCTCCGTATACGCATAGTCCATTATTGCATAAGTATTATATATCCACACAGTATCACTTTACTTTTGCTGCAGCAAATTTAAAGTGATAGTAGTGATAGGGTGGGTAGTTGCTTCGGGCGTTGGGAAGAGATAGTATGGTGTCCATGGGCGCAAAACAAACAACGAGGAAGCGGGTGGTGGTGTTTGGAATGTTTGATGGGGTGCATGAGGGGCACCGGAGTTTGTTTAGGCAGACGAAAAAATACGGAGACGAACTTATCGTCATTGTGGGGAGGGACTCGGTTTACAAAAAACTAAAAGGCAAGCCGCCCCGCTACGGGGAAATATTGCGGCTCGCGCTTGTATTGAATGAAAAACCCGTTGATGTTGCGGTGTTGGGCGACTCGAAATTGTCCAGCTACACGACCTTGAGAAAACTTCATCCCGATGTGATTTGTTTTGGCTACGATCAGGAGGCGCTGTTTGCAGATCTCTCACAATGGCTGCAAAGAAAAAAGTTTTCCATCCCCCTCATCCGTCTCAACCCCTACAAACCCCATATCCACCACAACTCCCTGATTTGACAAAATGTTTCTGCCTGTTATTGTTTGGGAACAGACGAGTTCTTTGGAGGGAGGGTCTCATGTCACTCCAAGTATATGAAAATCAGCCAAAGCTAAGTCGTCGCGAGAGAGAAGTTCTTTCGCTTGTAGCTCGGGGGCTGGACAATAAAGAGGTTGCGCGCAGGTTGTGTGTTGCTGTGAATACGGTGCGTACGCATCTCCACTCCGTTAACGTAAAACTGGGGGCGCAGAACCGCACGCATGCGGTTATTCTTGCTTTTCAGCGTGGCATTTGCGAGTTGCCGCGCACGGGCCCTACTGTAGCAGGCCTTCCGCCTACACCCGCGGAAGAGCCAGGGCCGCAGAGGGAAAAGCCACAGGTTAACATCCGGGCTCCAGAGAGTGATCATAACCCACTCACATCCAGACAGGTTGACGTGTTGTCAATGCTTGCTCTCGGCATGACTTACCAAAAGATTGCAGGGAAACTTTTTCTATCCCTGCCAACCGTAAAGCATCACGCAGGGGGTGCCATATCGAAACTCAACGCCCGGAACGCCTTACATGCCGTGGCGATTGCGATCTGGCATGGCCTCTTGCCAGATCCAAATCAGCAAGAGCATCATCGCAGTGCGTGAAGAAGGCCTTCGTGAAGAAGGCCTCTTTTTATACTATTTTTGCGTTCTTTACAGATTTTTCGATTGGCGGTATCATATAAAATTTGAGGCATTATGGAAACGCACATTGCGCTGAAGCCGGAAATCATTGATACGCTCGTTGGGGTTCCCATTTCTAACAGTTTGGTTCTTTCGGTATTGGCCGGCCTTTTCCTTGTCGCAGTTGGTTTTTTGGGGGTTCGCGTTTTGAGGGCGGTGCCTTCAAAAATACAAAACGCCGTAGAACTCGTGATCGAAAGCATTCTCAACTTTATGGCAGGCGTATTAGGAAGCGAATCAAACGCAAAGAAATTTTTCCCCCTTGTTGCAACCCTTTTTCTTTTCATACTTTTTAACAACTGGATTGGAGTATTGCCGGGCACCGGATCAGTGGAATTTCGCGGCGAGCCGCTTTTTCGCGCGGCGAATAGCGATTTAAACACCACGCTTGCATTGGCGCTCATTTCGGTGATTGCGATTCAATTTTATGGAATTCAGAAACTCGGCTTGCTGCGCCATCTTTCGAAATTTTTTGTGTTCACCAAGGGGCCGATTCAATTTTTCGTGGGAATTTTGGAGCTGATCGCGGAATTCGCAAAGATCCTTTCGTTTTCGTTTCGTCTGTTTGGGAATGTGTTTGCGGGAGAAGTGCTGCTTTTAATCGTCATGGGCCTTGCGCCGTTTTTGGCGCCCGTTCCCTTTTTTGGATTGGAGCTTTTTGTCGGGTTTATCCAGGCCTTAGTATTCGCCATGCTCACACTTATATTTTTAAAAATAGCCACCGAAGAGGTTTCGCATTAAAGGCCGATACTAAATACCAAATACTAAATACTCGATACTCGCATGGAACTTGACACATTAAAATCACTGGGAGCCGCGTTGGCGATTGGTCTTGGAGCATTGGGGCCGGGCATTGGGATTGGACTTTTGGCGGGAAAGGCGATGGAGGCAATCGGAAGGAATCCTGAAGCCACCCCAAAGATTCAGACAGGAATGATTTTGGCGATCGCGTTTGCAGAAGCCATCGCGATCTATGCCCTTGTTGTTGCGTTAATTATTAAGTTTGTGTAGAGATGCTACGAAAACGTTTTCGTAGCCACGAGACATGACCGAACTCTTTGAAAACTTAGGGATAAACTGGAAACTGCTTTTGGCTCAGGCAGTGAATTTTTTGCTCGTGCTTTGGCTGCTCAACAAGTTTGTATTCAAAAAGTTGCTGAAATTTCTTGAAGAAAGGAAAGAAAGAATTTCCAAGGGACTTGTGTTTTCAGAAAGGGCAAAACAAGAACTGCAAAGAGTAGAGCAGGCGCGTCATCTCGCGCTTGGCCAGGCGCGGCGCGAAGGAGAAATGCTTATTGCCGAGGCAAAGAATCTTGCGCAAAAACAGGAAAACGAAGTCCTAGCCGCGGCAAAAGCAAAGCACGAAGAAATTCTCAAAAAAGCATCTGAAGAAGGAGTAGTCATGAAAGAGCAAATGGTGCGCGAAGCCAAGATCGAAATGCAAAAGTCGGCAGTCGCCATTGCTGAAAAGATTCTTCAGAAAACGATTGCGCCAAAAGACCAGGATCGTTTTCTAAAGGAAGCTCTCAAAGCATTATAACCATGCATCGAACAAGGATATACGCATCGGTATTGCGATCAGTGCTTGAGAAAACTCCTCAATCGAAACAAAGGGGAGTGGCTGCGCGTTTTGTTGAGCTTTTGAAAAGGGGGGGGCAGTTGAAAGCCGCGGGGAATATTCTGCAAGAATTCAAAAAGCTTTGGGCAGAGCGCAGGGGAAAGCAGGCGCGCGTGCTCACCGCACTTCCCCTTTTAAAAACACAGAGGGATCACATCAGGCGCGCATTGCAAAAGAAGGGATTTGTCATGAAAGAAGAGGTGAATCCTCAACTTGTTGGCGGGACGGCGATTTTTTTGGGAAATGAATACGTGATCGACAACACCGTGAAAGGAAAGCTTCAAAAACTTAAGCGCTATCTCAATGGCTAAAGAATACATTTTTGACATTTTGCAAAAAGAGCTGCAGGGGATAAAACTCACACCCTCCAAAGAAGAAATAGGAAGAGTGGTGAGCGTTGGCGACGGGGTTGCGCAGATCGAGGGGCTTCCAAACGTGGTATTTTCTGAAATGGTGGAGATCGGAGAGCAGAGGATCCCTGCGCTTGTGCTCAACCTTGAAGAATACACGGTTGGCGCGGTAATCCTGGGAGTTGAAACATTGGTTCAGGAGGGAGATCTTGTCCGCAGGACGCAAAAGGTGCTCTCGATACCCGTAGGGGAAGGAGTTCTGGGCAGGGTGGTGAATCCGCTCGGGGTTCCGTTGGATGGAAAAGGCGCCGTATCAGAGTCGAAAATTTCATTTTTGCCAGTGGAACGGCCCGCTCCCTCTGTCATCGACAGGCAGCCGGTGAATACCCCCTTGGCAACCGGCATCAAAGTGATTGACGCGGCCATCCCCATTGGCCGCGGCCAGAGAGAACTTATCATTGGCGACAGGCAAACAGGCAAAACAGCGCTTGTGGCGGACACTATTTTGAATCAACTGCATGAGGCAAGGGAAACACGGCCCGTGTGCGTGTATGTTGCGATCGGACAGAAACTTTCGAAAGTTGCCCAACTGGTCAAAGAACTCGACGACCGTGGCGCAATGGACTACACCACCGTGGTGGTCGCGGGGTCATCCGATCCCGTGCCCCTCTGGTATTTGGCTCCATTTGCCGGGTGTTCCATGGGTGAGTATTTCAGAGACAAGGGGAAAGATGCGTTGGTGATATACGACGACCTTTCAAAGCACGCGTGGGCATGGCGCCAGATCGCGCTTCTTTTGCGAAGGCCGCCTGGCAGGGAGGCGTATCCTGGCGACATTTTCTACCTTCATTCCCGTTTGCTTGAGCGCGCAGCAAAATTATCAAAAGAAAAAGGGGGAGGATCGTTAACTGCTCTCCCCATTGTGGAAACCCAGCTTGGAGACGTATCCGCCTATATCCCTACCAACGTCATTTCCATCACCGACGGCCAGATTTATCTTGAAACCGATTTGTTCAGCAAGGGCCAGCGGCCCGCTCTCAACATTGGACTTTCGGTTTCTCGCGTTGGGTCTGCGGCACAAACCAAGGCAATGAAAAAGGTTGCCGCAAAATTGAAACTTGATCTTGCGCAATACCAGGAACTTGCCGCGTTCGCCCAGTTTGCGCAGGATTTAGACGAAGCAACCAAGAAAAGAATCGATCGGGGCGCCCGGCTCATGGAAATTTTGAAGCAAGACCAGTACAAAGTGATGCCAATGGAAGAACAGGTGTGCGTGTTGTTTGCGGCAACCAGCGGATATCTCGACGCGATTCCCCTAGAGAACGTTCGTCAATACGAGCAGAAACTTACCGAGGCGCTTAGAAATTTTTACTCCGATATTTTAGAAACGATACGAAACACAAAGGATTTTTCTGAAGAAACTCAAAAAAAACTTGAATATGCTTTCGCAACGACACTTGAAAAATAAAATACAGGCAGTGGGAAACATTGGCCAAATGACCAGAGCGATGGAGCTGGTTGCCGCCACCAAAATGAGAAAGGCGCAAGAGCGCGCCCTGGAAGGCCGGCCGTATGCCATGCACGCCTTAACGCTTTTGTCGCGTATGATCCGTTCCGCAAGCAGTGAGGCAGCAGGGTCCCTGTGGCAGAGGAGGGCAAAGGGAAAGGTGTGCTTCGTGGTGGTGAGTTCCGACAAGGGATTGGCAGGATCGTTCAACGGCGCAATTTTGAAAATGGCGCTGAAGTATCTTGAAGAACGAATGAAGAATAATGAAATCGTTGAGCTTGTTGCGGTGGGGAAGAAGGCGGCAGCGTTTTTCAAGAAGAAAAACGCAAACATTGCAGCTGAATTTACTCAATTTTCCGATGTCCTCACGCTTTCTGACGCCTTCCCCTTGTCCCAGTGGCTTCTCCACGAATACGAAAAAGGAACGTACAAAGAAATCAATTTCTGTTCTACCATCTTTGTTTCCGCGCTCGTGCAAAAACCGCACATGCATCCCTTACTACCGCTTGATTCTGAAGAACTCGAGGAAATTGTTGATGCCATTGTTCCACAAAAGGGAAGATACGCCGAATTGAAGATTGAAAGGGTTTCTGAAAACGAATCGATCGCATATCTCCTGGAGCCCTCTCCTCAAGCGATTCTGGAAGAACTTGCGAGAGATCTTGTTGAGGTTGCCGTGCTCCACTTGCTTTTGGAGAGCAACGCGTCGGAGCATTCTGCCAGGATGCTCGCAATGAAAAACGCCTCAGACAATGCGATGGATCTTATTGACACCCTGACTCTTGACCTGAACAAAGCAAGACAAGCTGCAATCACGCAGGAATTGACAGAAATATCAACCGCCAAAGAAGCATTTACATATGAGTAAAGGCAAAATAGTACAAATCATGGGGCCGGTGGTAGACGTGGAATTTGAAAAGCATTTGCCATCTCTACAGACCGCGCTCAAAATAGAAAATCAGGGGAAGGAACCTGTGGTGCTAGAGGTTGCGCAACACTTAGGAGGAAACAGAGTTCGCACGGTGGCGATGGCTTCAACCGACGGCCTGCAAAGGAAAATGGAAGTGGAAGATACGGGTTTCCCTATTTCCGTTCCAGTTGGCGAGGAGGTGTTGGGTAGAATGTTTAACGTGCTCGGTGAGCCGATTGACGGGCTTGGGGAAATTTCCACCTCTGTGAAACGCAAGTCAATTCATCAGCAAGCCCCTGCTTTGGAAGATCAAAAAGTAGAGCCGGAAATTTTTGAAACGGGCATCAAGGTGATTGATTTATTATGCCCATTTCTCAAGGGAGGGAAGGTTGGGTTGTTCGGAGGCGCAGGGGTCGGGAAAACAGTACTTTTGCAGGAATTGATTCACAACACCGCAAAAGCGCACGGAGGATATTCTGTGTTTGCCGGAGTCGGGGAGAGAACGCGCGAGGGGAATGATCTGTATCATGAGATGAAAGCATCGGGCGTACTTAAGAATACGCTTCTGATCTTTGGCCAGATGAACGAAGTCCCCGGAGCAAGATTTAGAACCGCTTTAGCCGGGCTTACCATGGCAGAATATTTCCGCGATGAAAAACGCAAAGATGTGTTGCTGTTTATTGACAACATCTTTCGTTTTGTGCAGGCAGGATCGGAAGTGTCGGTCCTTCTTGGCAGGATGCCTTCGGCAGTGGGGTATCAGCCGACTTTGGC
>JACOVR010000029.1 GCA_016177245.1 Candidatus Wildermuthbacteria bacterium
GCTTTGGATATTTTTTTAGTTTTTGATTAGCGCGTAACACATTCTGGATGAAATAAGGCGAGGTTGCCGCAATAGTTATCGCGCCAGCAGCAAAAATCCAAAAAAGAATATCCTTTGCAATTTCGGATTTGGGTTTGGAAAAATAATACTTATATTTTGCTATGCCCATATATCTATCTTAACGACTATTTGTAGCCATGGCAACAATTAAACAACACAGCCATTGTATATTATAGCATAATACCAAACCATAAAAATAAAAGAACCCGTTCGCTTAAAACTACTAGGGTTCGGAACGACCAGCTACGCTGGCGTAAGTTCCCTGCACTCCTCGGCTCTGAAGACAATAGTATCAAACGAGGGGATGGCATGATCTCTCAACCAGTCCGCGACATTTGGTTTGCCAGCATTTCTTAAGGCCTCGAATGCGTCTTGAATTGATACAGCGTAGGATGGACCGCAATTAGGTGCAAATCTCTTGCTCACCACACCTCGCACTCCTGAAACTTTTTCAAGGCGTTCGGCTGGCATTTTGATGCCGACAAACGCCTGCCCGATTTCTTCAGGCGCTTCCCCTGCCGGAACCTTGATAACTTCTATTGTAACAACAGGTGCTGACACTTTTTCCTCCCTTTTACGTTGTCTATCAAAGACAATCGTTTTGCGTTTGCTAGGTTAATACTAACAAACCGAATGTATTTTGTCAACATATTACGTTAATAACTCTGGAAAGAGTCCCGAAAATGCTTCTCTAACAAACAGATTGACGAGATCTACTGGATCACGCCGCCTCCGATGAGTTGATCTTTTTGATAGAGTACCCCGAATTGGCCGGAAGTTATGGCTCTCTGGGGTTTTTCAAAAATAACTTTATAAAGCCCGTTTTCTGCTTGCGCCAAAGTCGCTTCTGCGGTTGGCTGACGGTAGCGGATTCGCGCCTGGAGTCCTCCCGCGGGAAAATGCTCTGGTTTTTCAAACCAGTTCATTGAATGCAACACAACTTCTTTCTCTTCCAAATCTTCCTGATTTTTACTTACTACAACTTGGTTTTTCTGAAAGTCCTTTCTCACCACAAAATACGGCCCTCCAGAGAGTTTAATCCCCTTTCTCTGACCAATGGTATATAATACGAGGCCATCATGTTTTCCAAGCACTTTGCCTGCGGTGTTCACGACTTCTCCGGGTTTCGCGGGAATATGTTGCTTCAAAAACTCCTCGAAATCAACCTTGCCGATAAAACAGATTCCCTGGCTTTCTTTGCGTTCTGCATTGGGGAGGTTAAACGTGCGCGCAAGTTCTCTCACCTGTAGTTTCGTGTAGTTGCCAACGGGAAACAGGGTGCGCGAAATCACATCTGGTTTTATAAAAGAAAGAAAATACGACTGGTCTTTGTTTTTGTCTACTGCTTGAAGTAGTTTCGGATTTCGTGCTTCGGATTTCGGACTTTCCCGCAGAATGCGGGCGTAATGGCCAGTTGCCACAAGATCGGCTCCGAGTTTCACTGCTTTTTCAAAAAACAATCCAAACTTGATTTCTTTGTTGCACATGATGTCGGGATTTGGCGTAATCCCATTTTTGTACCCATCGAGCATGTATTCCACCACTCTTTCTTTATATTCCTTGATGAAATTCCACGTGTAAAAAGGAATCTCCAAGCGTGAAGCTGCAAGGCGCGCGGAACGCTCGTCATCAAGAGAAGTGCATCCCTTGTATAAAGGATCATCTGCGGTCCAACACTGCATGTACACCCCAACCACGCGAAAACCGTCCCTCTTTAACAGGGCTGCTGCAACCGAAGAATCAACTCCTCCGCTCATCGCAACGAAGATTTTTGGCTTTTTCTTTCCCATAGGACTTAGAGGGCTGACAGGACTTACGAGTACCGGTCTGCAACGGTGGAGGCGGCAAAGGATGCGGGCTTGATCACTGGTTCAAATCCATTGCCGCGGATAAGCCCAATAACCTCCTTGATCATGTCTTTTGTGGGGCCTCGTTCGCCCACGTCTGCATGAATATATTCAAATTCGTAGATGATTTCTGGATTTGATTCCATCAATACCTTAAATTCATCCCGCAAATACAAAGCAAGCTGGCAGGAAAGAAATACTTCCTGCAGAATTCTTTGGTGAAGGTTATAAAATTTTTGTTGGGCATAGTGGATGCGTTTCAAAAAGAATCTCCCGCCCTCCCCTTTCCTCAAAACCACCACAACCACAGGAAAATAGGGCTCGTCTGAAGAGCTCGAGTCGCATCCCACCACGATTTCATAGATCTTGTTGGGTTTCTCTCTCAAGTACTCGCGAACTTCGTTGAGAACGTGCGGAAGAGAAAGGTTGCCTTTGGTTGGATTGTAGAAATCGCCATTCAAAAACAATTCCATAGCACCCTATACTCTACTGCATCGCAGCAATTTTGACAAGCTGTATGAATTCTTTTGCATTCAAAGATGCTGCACCCACTAAAACACCCTGCGCGAGATCGGGCCCGAGAAAACTTTTGACATTGTTGCTGTCCACGCTTCCGCCATAGAGAATGGGCGTATCGGAAGGAATGAATCTTTTCATCAATGCAGCTACATTCCCCATATCTTCCGGGCTTACTGCACGACCACCCGAAGTGCTGATCGCCCAGGAAGGTTCATAGGCCAAAATCAAATTCTTAATATCCCGGGAAACTATGTTCATCTCTTTCTCGATTTCTTCTCCGATGCACACAACGGGCAACAAACCAACAGCAAGCGCTGCTTTCGCCTTTTTATTCACCATCTCAAGGGTTTCGCCGAGCTGCCTGCGTTCTGAATGCCCTAAAATTACATGGGTGCATCCCAGGTTTTTGAGCATCTGCGGAGAAATTTCCCCAGTGAAAGGCCCTTCCTGTTCCCACGAACAATCCTGCGCTCCTATGAGCAGGGTTTTTGCGGGAAGAAGTTGCGGGATATACACAAAAGGCGGGCACAACACAACTTCAACCTCAAGGCCTTCAATTCCTTTTTTGATCTCGCTTGCAAGATCAAACGCCTCCTTTGAGTCGGGGGGATTCATCTTCCAGTTTGCGATGATCAAAGGTTGAGTCATTTTGGATTTGCGGCATGCCGCTTCATCCACCATATTACCCCAATGACAAGTACTATTACAATAAGCCAGTCGAACATTCTGAAATACGGCTCCAAGAAACTCCAATTCTCTCCTGCAACAACTCCAACGTATGTCAAGGCCCAGCTCCACAAGAAAGATCCGGCAAACGTGTACAGAGAAAATTTCAATACGTTCATTCTCGCAATGCCGGCAGGCAACGAGATGAATGTTCTGACCACGGGCAACACGCGGGAAATCAACACCGCAAAAGAACCGTATTTCTGAAAAAATCGTTCGGCTGCCTGCAATTCCGCCCTTGCTGCCAAAAAGGGCCGCGCGCCAAAATACCCAAGATAATAAGAAACAAGGGAGCCGATCAAATTGCCCATTGCTCCCCAGAACACCACCCAGAAAAAAGAAAAATTGCCCTGTGACACAAGGAATCCTGAAAATGGCATGATGATTTCAGACGGTATGGGTATATTCGCGCTTTCTAAAGCCATGAGCGCCGCAATCCCAACATATCCCGTTGCGCTAATGATTGAGATAATAACCCCAGCCCCCCATTCCAAAATTTGTTCCATTGTGCCCTCACCGCGACTCGAACGCGGAACCAACGCCTTAAAAGGGCGCTGCTCTACCAATTGAGCTATGAGGGCTCGGGGGTATTATAACCCCTTCTCTTTGAGTTTTTCAAGGAGGTCTTTTTGTTCTTTGGTGAGTTTCTTTGGGGTTTGCACCTTGAGTTCCACATACATATTGCCCCGGCCAAGGCGGCCATAATGAGGAATCCCTTTTTCTGGAACTCGAAAAACCTTGCCAGATTCGGTACCGGCAGGAATCGTAAGCGTGATGTTCTGGCCCCCGAGCGTTGGAACTTGTATGTCGTCGCCCAGCGCTGCCTGCGGAAAAGAAACAGACCGGCTCATATACACATCGTCTCCCCTTCTCTCAAACACAGGATGCGGCTTCACATTGATGCGAATATACAAATCCCCTGCCTTTCCTTTTTTCCTGCCCACATCCCCCTTGCCTTCAATTTTCAAAATCTGATTGGTATCAACCCCTGCTGGAATCCACACCTTGAGTTCTTCTTGGTCTTTTATTCTGCCTTCTCCTTTGCATACGTTGCACGTTTTCTCTGCCTTCCAACCCTCTCCTGAACATTCAGGGCAAAGGGATTGCTTTGTGAACGTGCCAAAAATGGTGCGCTGAATTTTCTGCACGTGCCCTGACCCCCTGCAAGAAAAACATTCTTTCACCCTGGAACCCGGTTCCCCTCCGGTTCCCTGACATCTCGTGCACGTAAGCAACTTGGAAAGAACGAGTTCTTCCTGACTTCGCTCAAGCGTTGCTTCCAATGGAAGCTCAATCTCGATTTCAATATCGTTTCCGCGCCGCGCTTCCTTTTGCGTTTCCCCGGCTCCTCCAAAAAAATCTTCAAAAATTTCTCCCACATCGGGGAAGTCAAATCCAAAATCTTCTTCACCCGCCCCAGGAGCTCCCCAGGCCCAGCGAAACCCTGCGAACCCTGGTTCTCCACCCCCTGGCACTCCTCCCTCAAACACCCTGCCAAACCTATCGTATTGGGCTCGCTTTTCTTTGTTCGAAAGCGTTTGGTAGGCCTCGTTGACTTCCTTGAACCTTGCCTCGTCTCCCCCTTTATCGGGATGATGCTGATGAGCCAGCTTGTAATAGGCCTTTTTGATGTCTTCTTGAGAGGCGTTTTTCGCAATTCCTAGAATTTTATAGTAGTCCTTCATGGCGATTGTGGGGGCGGCTGCTCTCCCTGTTGATACATTGCTGCCCCGATTTTCTGGAGCGTCTGGGAAAGATCCTGCGTGGCAGTCCGTATTTCTTCAAGCGTACCACTGTCTTTCAACTTTCTCAATGCGTCAATTTTTTCTTGCACTTCCTTCTTCACGTCGTCACCAACCTTTTCGCCCGCGTCTTTGAGCGCTTTTTCTGCGGTGTACGCCAAGGTATCTGCGGCGTTTCGTGCTTCAATGAGTTCCCTTCGGTCCTTGTCTTCCGCTTCGTGCAGTTCTGCCTCCTTTCTCATGCGCTCAACTTCTTCCTTGGAAATTCCGGTTGATCCTTCAATGCGAATCGACTGGGTTTTGCTGGTTGCCTTATCTTTTGCCGTAACATTCAAAATTCCGTTGGCATCAATATCGAACGTTACCTCAACCTGGGGCAAGCCACGCGGAGCAGGGGGAAGGCCGTCTAAGATGAAGCGGCCCATTGATTTATTGTCTTGCGCCAAAGGCCTTTCTCCTTGCACCACGTGCACCTCAACCGATGTTTGGTTGTCTGCGGCAGTGGAAAAAATCTGCGATTTTGCGGTTGGGACCGTGGTATTTTTAGGAATCAAAATGGTGTTCACGCCTCCCAGTGTTTCAATGCCAAGAGAGAGAGGAGTAACGTCCAATAAGAGAACGTCTCTCACCTCGCCCTGGAGGATGCCGGCCTGTATAGCAGCTCCCATCGCAACAACCTCGTCGGGGTTGAGTGACCTGTTTGGCTCTTTCCCAAAGAGTTCTTGCACCGCGTCTTGCATTGCAGGCATTCGTGTCTGCCCTCCCACCAACACAACTTCATTGATGTCTTTAGGGTTAAGATGTGCCTCTTTGAGCGTTTGCTTCACCAGTTCGATCGACCGATCAATATATTCTTTCACAAGCCCCTCGAGCTGCGCCCTTGTGAGTTTATACAGCAAGTGTTTGGGGCCCGATGCGTCAGACGTAACAAAAGGAAGGTTTATCTCTGTTTCCATGGAGCTGGAAAGCTCCATCTTCGCTTTTTCTGCTCCTTCTTTGAGCCGCTGGAGCGCCAAGGGATCCTTGGAAAGGTCAATGCCCTGATCTTTTTTGAACTGGTCAATCAACCAATCCATGATTTTTTGGTCGAAATCCTCTCCTCCCAAGTGCGTGTCTCCGCCAGTCGCCTTTACTTCAATGGTATCGTGGGAAACTTCAAGAATGGAAATATCAAAGGTGCCTCCTCCAAAGTCGTACACAATGATCCTCTCATTTTTCTTCTTGTCCAGCCCGTATGCCAAGGCGGCAGCGGTGGGCTCGTTCAGCACGCGCTTCACGTCGAACCCCGCGATTTCTCCTGCAACCTTGGTTGCCTTTCTCTGGCTGTCGTCAAAATAGGCGGGAACCGTGATGATCGCTTCTGTGATTTTTTCTCCGAGCTTTTCTTCTGCGTCCTGCTTGAGTTTTCGTAACACCATTGCGGAAATCTCTGGCGGTTTATACCACTTCTCCCCCATTTTCACCTCAACGCCGCCGTCTGCCGCCTCCTTCATTTCGTAAGGAAGAAGTTTCTTGTCTCTCTGAACTTCAACATCAGAAAATCTGCGGCCAACGAGGCGCTTCACTTGGAAAACAGTGTTTTGGGGATTGGTGATCTGCTGGCGTTTTGCCTGAATGCCAACCAAAATTTCCCCGTTTTTCGACAAGGCAACCACGGAAGGAGTGGTTCTGCTCCCCTCTCTGTTTTCTAGCACCTTGGGCGTTCCTCCTTCCATCACCGCGATTTCAGAAAGAGTTGTCCCTAGATCGATTCCTACAATTTTTGCCATAATCTTGCCTACGAAATACGAATTTTTTACGAAAGTACGAAACCGTTTTCGTATATTCGTACTGGTTTCGTATTTCGTAGCATCATTGTGTTATTGAATTATCTTAACTTTCGCTGGTCTCAACAGCTTTCCGTGCAACATATATCCTTTTTCGACGACCTCTGTCACGGTTCCCTGCTCGAGGCCTGTTCCTTCGACTTCCTCAACCGCTTCGTGAAATTCCGGGCTGAACTTTTCTTTTTCTGTCTTGAGTTCTTCCACCCCGTGGCTTTTCAGAAAATTTTTGATCTGCTGGCCGATCTGCAAAAATCCCTGCCCGAGCGGCAGGCGGGCCTGATCTGAAATGTTCTTCTCGGCGCGTTCCACGTTATCGAGGATTGGCAAGATGTTGAGCAAAAATTCTGCCTCTGCATACTCCATCAATCCCCGGATCCGTTCCATTTCTTCTTTCTTGTAGTTAATAAAGTCGGCCCGCGCCCTCTGCCAGCCCGCAAGATATTCGTCGCGCTCTTTTTTTATTTCTTCAATGGATTTTTCTTCTGCCATGTTTCACGCTTTTCAATGCTTTGATATTTTTCTTGTATGCCATGCGTTTGGGCCCGGCCAATGCAACAAATCCCTTTGTGCCCCCAATATCGCACTCGGCAATCATTATACTAAAATCTTCCATCTTTGAAAACGGATTTTCTTTCCCAATGAAAATATTCATTGCAAAACCCGAGGGAATTTCGGGAACATACTCTTCAAAATCTTTGATGAATTTTGCAAAACTGCGAGACGCAAAGGGATTACTAAATTCTGGTTCTTCCAGCACCGATTCCCACCCCTCCTTGAGAACGATATTCTGGCTTGGCAGATAGAGTGTCGCCAAGGCAGAGGTAAACGAGTTGAGGCGGCGCGCCAATTCAAGCGGGCTTTCCCACTCGAATGCTTCCTGCTGGCCGTTTCCCTCTTGCAGAATCTCGTCTACGAAAAATCGGTATCCCTGATCGGTTGGAACGCGGCCCGAGGAAAGATAGGGTTTTTCCAAAAACCCCTGCTCTGAAAGAGAAAGCATCTCGTTGCGAATGGTTGCCGGACTGAACCCAAAATCATACTCCTCTTCCAAAAATTGAGAGCTGATGGGCCGCGCAAGCCGGATGTACTCTTCAACAATCCCATCAAGTATTTCCTTTTGCCTGTCTGTCAGCGTCATCTTCCTATACTACCCCATCCAAATTAGCAGTCAATACCTTCGACTGCTAACTTAAAAAAACGAGGCCGCAGAGAGTAACTCCCTTTGGCCTCGAGTTATCGAATTTTTTGTCAAATTTTTGTAAGGCGAGTTCAAACAGCCAGCGCAATAACCCCCATCTTATGGTTTACACATATGCATAACTTATAAGATGAAACATACTCCCAAATCCGTATCTTGCTATCGCAAGAATTTGTAGTTTTCGGCGTTTCTTCACGATCGTGAGGATTTGCCGAAACATCATGCGCCCTCGCTACACACAGAAGGGTTGAGAAGGAGGATATCGTGGGCAACTCGAATGCTATCGCCGAACTCGTTAAAGCTGCCTTTCGAAAACAATTGCAAGATCCATGGGCAGCACTATTCAGCTCTCTCACGCAAGAAGACCTTGAAGTACTTAAAGGGACTGTCGATGCCGTGTACGCCAAGCTCACCCCAAGGCAAAGGGCGTGCATTGACCATCTTCTACTCTTTGATCTACACGGCGTCGAGAAACTCAAACCAGCACAACTCGCACGAAAACTTAACGTGAGTCCGTCTGCCGTTGCTTATCACCAGGGTAATGCGTTGTGGAAACTCAGAAATTGGCGGGGAGGTCTTCGGGGATTGCTCTTCTTACACCCCGCGGAGGTGCAAACGCTCAAAAATACAGTGCGTGATCGCGGCAAGCAACTTTTTTTGCTGACGGTTGCGCTCAAAAAAAGAGGACTCTCCCTTGAAAATCTTATTGCCGAAGGAGAGGCAGAAACCGAAAAAAATAAGAGAGAGCGGGAACTCTACGAAAGTGCATTCAAGAAACTAAAGGAGAAAGAGCCAACAAGGCACGGAAAAAAAAATATCCAGCAAGTGCGCAATGCGCTCGGCTACGCAGGCATCAACACCTTCGGTGAATTGCAAGAGCGGCTTCAAGAAGGCGGAATAAGGCTGATCGGCGCGAAGGGAAAACAGATCATACAAGAAGCCCTTGCAACTGCACAACTGTTGCAAGCGAGCCCTCCATGAGGACTCGCTTTTTTTGTTTTTTTCTGGTATACTATCTTAATGAGACGGACGATTGAAGTGCCCAATGT
Organism: Candidatus Wildermuthbacteria bacterium; assembly: GCA_016177245.1. Lineage (GTDB taxonomy): Bacteria > Patescibacteriota > Minisyncoccia > Minisyncoccales > UBA10102 > JACOVR01. Next base: position 8,968 of record JACOVR010000029.1, read on the forward strand.
GACGTGGGTTGACATTCAAAACCCCACGAGGGAAGACATTGCTTTTTTGAAGGAAAAATTCAACTTCCATCCTTTGGTGATGGAAGAATTGATCCCGCCCATCTGGCGGACAAAGGTTGAAGTATTCCCCGGCTACCTTTTCATCGTGCTTCATTACCCTTCCTACGACAAAAACACGAGAGAAACCCGGCCCAAAGAACTCGACATTGTCGTTACCCGCGACGCGGTTGTCACAAGCCATTACTACTCCATTTCCCCGCTCAAGTACTTCTTTGACAAATGCAACATATATCCCGAAGCAAGGCAAAACTACATGAGTCAGGGAGCGGGAATCCTTTTATTCCACATCCTCAACGAATTCTGGGAGAACGCCATTCTGAAACTTTCCCGCATCAACAAAAAACTCGATCAAATTGAAGAAATGATCTTCAGGGGCAAACAGGCAGAAATGCTTCGGGAAATTTCCTTTACCAAGGCGGACATCACGGATTTTCTGCGGATCGTGATTCCGCAGGGAGAAATTTTTGACTCGCTGAAAAAAGAAGGAACTAAATTCTTCAACACGGAGCTTGAACCCTACTTCACCCACCTTATCGGTCACTGGAGCCAGGTGAAAAACGATCTCATTTCATACAAAGAAACCATTCAGGCGCTTGAAGACACCAACAACTCTTTGCTGGCGTACAAAACCAACGAAATCGTGAAGGTGCTCACCCTTTTCTCTGTTATCGTGCTCCCCACCATGCTGATTGCGAATATCTTTGGCCAAAACCTCGAACATCCCTTCCTTGACAGCCCCTACAACTTCTGGATTGTGCTTGGGATCATGCTTCTTGGCACCACAGCGGTCATTGCCTTCTTCAGAAAGAAGGGCTGGATGTAGCCATGCCCCGTTTTACGGGGCTATTCGTATTTAATATACGCCTGGTCTCCGAACCGAAGATCAATGTATTCTAAATTCTTCCGTTGTTCCGGGGGAATTTTCTTTTCAAGAACCGCTTTTAGTTTGGCTAACTGCCAGCCGATGTTTTCCTCAGGATTCATAAAAATATTCCAGCCCTCGGATGTTGTAAGCCGCAGTTGCGACCCCGAAAGGACCGATACGGAATCAAGCCGAAGGCCGGAACCCTCTTTAAACTCGAAAAGGGCAGACAGGAGCGCGGGCTCTAGTGCGTCTTGAGAAAACACGAGCAATTCATTGGAAGGATTTTCCCTGCGAAACGCAACCCCTTTTCGGTCAATGGCAAAGCAATTCTGAACCGATTCATCCGTACACCACACCGCAACTTTCTTTCTTTCTTGGACCTGAACAATAAGTTTTCGTGAAAAAGCCCTGCGGATTTTCGCATTGTCGATTTCGGGAAACATCTTTTCGATGCCTTCTTGCAATTTTTGCGTGTTCACCAGCAAAATACTTCTGGGAATAACGCTCCAGGCAAAGCCAGCGATTTTTTCTGGATCTACGCTCTCTGCCCCCCGTACCTGCACTTCTTTGATCTGCGCAAACGGAGCAAAAGCAACCACGTACCAAGAAATTCCCGCTACAGCAGCAATCCCAAACGCCGTCCAGAACGCTTTCGATGCGTACAGCGGTTTTTTCTTTTTGATACGGCGGAATTTTTTGTAGCGGCGCATGGCTATAAATGTCGCTGAAACTTACGCATCTTTTCAAAGAAAAACGTGGGCCAGTATTTCCATGAAAGAGGGAAATCCTGGGTTTTGATGTATTCATACGCCCTTCCGCCAAACCCCATCTTGAAAAGGGTAGGTCCTGCCCATGGGTGAAGGTTCTGCGTATGCGGGTTCACATAGCCCCAAAAATCGTACAAGACGCATCCCCGGCGTTTTGCTTCTTTGATCGCTTCCCACTGCAAAAGATATGGAATGGAAAGCTTACTGTATTCGTGCAACGATGCTGCATGGTGATAGAATCCAATCTTTGACCAAAACACCACAAACGACGCGGCAACAATCTTTCCCTCGTAATTCCCAAAAAAGAGAACTGCTTCGCTATCATCCGCAAAGACCTCAAATTCATTTTTGAGGTATTCAAAAGAAAAAGGCACGAAACGCTGGCGTTGAGACACTTCCTGGTGCATTTGGCTGAATAGTTCAACATCACTGCTTTCTGAGCTTTGAATAAGGTGGATGCCTGACCGTTCAGAGACCTTATTCACAAGATACCTCGTGGTTTTGCGCATCCCAGAAAGAAGATCGTGCTCAGAAGGGATAAGATCAAGTTTCCACGACGCTTCAGGATGCATTTGTATGGGGGCCTTTCTAAAACCAAATCTTGAGAATGTTTCGGTGTCTTCTGTATTCCGTTCCCAAATGGGATTGATGCGAATAAAAGTTGCGCGTTCTTCTTTCGCTATTTCTCGCAACTTCGCGAGCAACGCCTCGAGAACCTCATGTTTCCCATTGGGTATGGCGTATGGCGTGACCGGGCCGTGGGGAACAAGCAAAAAAGTACCCCTTCTCGCCGCAACCTTCACTGTGAAGGCAACGGCGATGAGCTGCTTTTTGTCGAAAACCCCCAACCGCCATACCCTGCCCCCCATGCGCTTTTGAAATTCGCCCCAATTCCACGACTGCAGAAACGTTTTCTCCGCACATCCATCTAAGAATTCTTCCCAAACATTTTTATTTGTAATCTCTCGTATCTCCATCTCGATATAATATCTTTATTAACGATCGTGAGATTTCCTATTACACCCTATATCTTACTGCGAAAGCTCCTCAATGAGAAACGTTCGAACATAAGAATCAAGCTCATATTCAAGAATCGCTTTTTCTGTGGCCTCTGCAACATCGTAGGGAGAAACCCAAACGCTCTCTTGAAATTTCTGATAGCCCAATTGATGAAGCGAAAAACGAAATGCATCTCTTGCCCATCTTTTCTGCTCTGGGATATCAAAGATAATCATTTGCCATTTCCCGTCGGCTCTTTTTTGCTTGCTTTTGAGGATCGTTTTCACCGCGAGAACCCGCTCTACGCCGTGGGGCGTGAGAAGCACTCCTTTTTTCTGCTCCAAGTTCTTTATTTGGATGTATCCTCTTTTCTTCAAATAGTTCAGGAATTGCCCAAAGTGTTTTCGCTCGAGTTTACGCTTATACTCTCTACGCATTTTGAAAAGTTCAGGGAAAAGAACCTCCCTCATGCTCCGAGGAGCCAAAGAATGGTATGCATCTCGAGTATTCTCTAAAAATGTGTAGATATCCAAAAGAAATTGATCGGTGAGGGGGA
>JACOVR010000033.1 GCA_016177245.1 Candidatus Wildermuthbacteria bacterium
ATGTTCCATTATAAGAAAGAAATACGACGCATTCGTTATGTTTTATGCAAAACTTTTTTGAAATATGGAGGACAATTAGTCACGTATTTTTCCCATCATAGGTTTCTAAAATTTTCTTGCAAGATGCTCAATGGTATCAAATTGATAATCTTTCGCCATTATTTCCACAGCCCTTCGAAAGAGATCGTGTTTGACGGCAAAAGGAGTATGAATGCTTTGTGGAATATACGATCCCGCCTGAGCTTTTGAAGGAATCTGATCAATAAAATGAGGCTGTTCAAAATCAACAAAATCAAAAAGGTGAAACTCATAAATAATGGGTCGCTTCAGCGCTTTCAACGCCGCATAGGATATCTTAAAGAAAGGCAGACCGGTTTTCAAAAGAAATGTCGCAAAAAAAGGAACTCTAATGCCCGGTACCACCGGAAGCGGAAATTCAATCAGTGGGGCCGTTCCTTTTTTTGAAAAACTTGAAAGGGAGGGATGGTACGGCCGCACGGGAGCAAACATATACTCCATGCGCCCGAGCGTCGTACGGTCGGGAAAAGGACGATCGGACATTGCGCGATAATGCATGAGTTTCAGTAAAGGATTGAGAAACGACGGAAATATGGAAGAGTCGTAAAGATATCCTCGTCTCCCGAGAATTTCGACCATATCATTATTGATGTTCCATCCGGGGTTCCGAAATCCGACAGGCCTTTGCCCAACGTGCTGCTCAATGAGACGCTCGGAAAGTTCAACTTCTTTTTCTTTTTCCCGAGAGGAAAGCAGACGAAATCCCTGCACGTGGTTCATGGTATGATTGGCAATCTCATGTCCCCTTCTGACCGCCTCCCGCAGAATAGGAATATTTTGCTCAACCAAAAGATCTCTTCCGACAATGAAAAAAGTCGCCTTGATGTTGAACGGATCAAGAAAATCAAGAAAGTTTTTCATGCCTTCCCTGAAATCGGAGAAATCATATTCTCCGCGTTTGAGACCAAATCCCTTAAAATGGGTTTTAAGGGTATCAATGTCAATGGAGATGGATCCTCGGAGTTCCATAGGTTATGAAAACAAAACGGTATGGGAAACGCGCACGGTTGACCGTTTGTTGAATTCCTCAAGAGGGAACGGGCGGGTCGGAATGTGGCACAGTTGGGACGGCTGGAAATATCGCGCCGAACCCATATGAATTGCGGAAAATCTTCTTCCGCATTCAAGCCATTCAAAACATACGGACGGATCTTTCGTAAGCGTATCATGAATTTCCACGGTCGTCTCCGTCGTCCGTATGGTCCTATCAAGCGAGGCGCCAACTGCCCGTTTTTTCGTGATAAGCAGATCGACAAGCATTCCTTTCACGATGTTTCCAAGCACGATACTGCGAAAAAGCGTCAGGGAGAACAAACGGAGCACAAGAAATTTGAACGGAGTCGGGAGCGCGGCCGGAAATTGAAAAAATCTTGGGGAGATTGTCAACGTGCCTTGATTGTAGTGCGCAGCCGCGCGAGGGTCAAAAATCTGGGTTGTGCAAAGAATCCCTTGCGCGGTCTTCCCTGCGTATCCCCCGTCGTCCCATCGGAGAACGCCGGGCTGTTTCGCAAATACTTTCACCGCTCCGCCCTTTGCTCCGTTGCATAGGCAATAATACGCGCGCGTGGATCTTATAAAAATCTTTGAGTGCGGGAAATAACGCGTTTTGTCTTCAAACTGGCACGGCAATAAAGGAGTTTCGGACGTCTCATCCGTAGCTTCTTCGGAAAGCGTTTGGGCATAGTTACAGAGAAGCGGGATGAAATTTTCATCATCCATTGTTTCCGGGTCCGCCGAATCCCCCAGCGCAAGCGACGCTCTCATGGCACGGCAGACAGACAGGGCAAGAGGAATATCGCCGCCAAACGCCTCAAGCCCCGCGGGATAAAAAATTTCCGTATTGCGGGATCCGTATGACCCCCCGATTGTCCCATCCGGATGAACGCAATAGGCAAAAAACTCCACCGATCTGCGTACGGCATTAAGCACATCCGGATCTTTCGTATCCCGATAGTAGGAGGAGAGATACGAAATTCCGAGAGTTTCGTATCCAGGGTCTGGCCCCTCATACTCTAAAAACCACCCTTCGGACGACTGATGCCGAAGGATCAGCGCCACAAGCTTTTGAGCATGGATACGGTACACGTCATTTCCAAGCAACGCGCCAACTCCCATAAGCGCGGCGGCGGCTCCCGCGCAATGATTTGAAATAAAGCCGTGGGTCTCGCGATGACGCGTGAGAAATCGCGCGGCCTTGTCGCACATATCATATACGATTTTTCTCTCACGCTCGGAAAAAAGATGGAGGATCGGCGGGATCGATCGGACAAGCGCGTACAAAAGGAATGCGGTAGGACCAAAACCCTGTTCGCGCGGGAACGCCTGATCAAACGACCCGTTTGAATGTTGAATGCGAGAGCAATACAGAATGCCATCCTTGCACCATTCTCCAACAAGAACATTGCGTGCATAGGGGTTCTCTTTGTG
>JACOVR010000030.1 GCA_016177245.1 Candidatus Wildermuthbacteria bacterium
CGGTGTTGTTTAACTATGCTGCTTGCGGTATGATTGTGGTATAATGAAATTGCCTTTGAGATCTTTTGCGTTTTTGCCGCGGTCTTTCGTGGGCGTTGACATTGGGACCTCGGCAATCAAAATTGTTGAGCTGTCGCGCTGGGGCGACCGGAAGAGTTTGAAAAACTACGGAGAGATTCAGGTTTCCGCGCTCTACGAGCAATCGTTTCGAACCTTTGAAAAGAATGCGCTTTTGCTTTCGAGCAGCGACATTGCCAGATCCATCCGGGCGATTCTTCTCGAATCGAAAATTTCCACAAAGGCGGCAGTGTTCTCGCTTCCCGACTTTTCTTCGTTCTTCATGCATTTCCAGCTGCCTTCCATGAGCAGAGAGGAACTTCCCCAGGCAGTGCAGTTTGAGGCAAGAAAATATGTGCCCCTCCCGCTTTCTGAAGTGATCTTTGACTGGCAGATCATTGAGCAGAAACCGCAGCCCAAATCCCCGCTCCACATCCTTTCGGTTGCGGTGCCGAGAGAAGTGGTGAGCCAATACGAAGAAATCGCGGGCCTTGCGGGCCTTGAACTCCACGCGATTGAGGCAGAGGTGTTTGGGTGCATTCGCGCGCTCGTGCAGGACATGGAGCCCGTCATCGTGATGGACATTGGGGCCCAAAGCACCACGGTGAACGTGGTCTGGAAGAAAGCCCTTCGCACCTCTCATAGTTTGGATATCGCGGGAATCAATTTCACCGAACGTCTTTCCCAGTCGTTCTCTGTTGATCGGAGCAAGGCAGAAGATCTGAAACGGTCGGTGGGGCTGCAAAATCCCGAATACGAAGGAGTGCTTGCGCCCTTGCTCGACATGCTGTTCAGCCGGGTTCAAAAAATTGCGCAGGACTTCCATTTGAAAGAAAATAAAGACATTGAGAAAATAATTCTTGCAGGGGGATCCGCGCTGATCCCGGGACTTTCTCAATACGTGGAGCGCACGCTCCACAAGCGGGTAGAAATTGCAAACCCGTTTCAGCATCTTTTTTATCCGCCCATCCTTGAGGATGCGTTACAACAAAAGGGGCCTTCCTATACGGTAGCGGTAGGCATGGCATTGCGGGGCCTCGAGTAATTCATACACATGGTAGAGATCATCCCAAAGACACAGCCAAAAAACATTTTTGCCCTCAACAGTGTGGCTGTGCTTTTTATGCTTTTGGCAGGAGTGGCGATGGGGTTTCTTGCGTTTTGGTATGCGCAAGGCACAACCAGGGCAAACATACAAAGCATTGAACAACAGCTTGGCATTAGACAGACCGCCCAAGAGCTTGCTCTTGAAAAGGAGGTGCTGGGCCAGGCGGCTAAGATTCGCGACCTCAAATATCTCCTTGGTTCCAGAACCGATACTCTTCCTTTTTTGCAGTTTTTGGAGGACTCTATCCACCCCAAGGTTGTGGTGACCGATTTTGCCTTGAGTCCTGCTGCTCGAAGCATGATGCTTTCTGCAGAAGCCCAAGATTTCGGCGTTGTGGAAGAACAGTTGTTGGCTTTTCAACAAGGCAGCAAAGCTCCCCAAGTACGGCTGGCAGATTTAACCATTGGGAAACAGGGAGCATCAAAAGGCGCAATCCTATTTCAGGTTGAGATTAGTTTTCCTACCCTATGAAATCACCCCTTGTACGTATCTCGCTCGTGGCATTGATTTTTGCAATAGGATTTTTTGGAACGTGGCCCGGCTATCAAACATTCATGGCATTGCGCAGAGAACTGATCCAAAAAGAAGAGGAGCTCCGGTCTGCGGAGAAATACAGCGCAGATCTCCACCGGGCCTCCCAAACGTTTCAAACACTCCAGCCGCAGTTAGAACGACTTCACTTTGCGCTTCCTTCTTTCCCAAGCATCCCTTCGTTGTATAATTTGATTGGAGATCTCGGCTCAACCTCGGGACTGTTGCTGAACACCATTGCAAGCACTCAAGCGACGGGCAGAGAACTCGCGGTTCCCAGGTTGAGAGTGGTCGAGGTTTCCGCAACTTTTGAGGGTTCCTACGAGAGCATGAAAAAATTTTTAGAGAACGCAAAAAACGCTCCGCGGTTTCTCCGCGTGGAATCGGTGAGTTTCGGCGCACCCGAAGATGGAGTATTCGCCTTCCATATCCGCCTTTCTGCGTTTTCATATTAACGTATGGCAATTCTTTTTAAGGTCACCACCCTGCTCGGACAACGAAAGAAACAGCAGATCTTGCTCATCGCGTTTCTGGGGATTCTGTTGGTTACCTCTGCTATTTTGTGGAAGGGATTTTTGGGTTCTCCTGCCCCAGAAGTTCTGCCGCAGCGCGTTGTGCCGTCAGAAAGAAAAGTGGAGGTCGATTTTGAATTTTTCAACGATCCCTTGTTTGAAGAAATCGGCCAGCCCCCCCCTCCCCCAAAGGTTCCAGAAGAGTTGGGCAGAGAAAATCCATTTGTTCTCCCTTCACCATGACCGACATTCTCCGCTTGCTCGTTGAAAAAAATCTCATTGAGAAATCAAAGGCGACGCTCCTGGCTTCCGAAGCCAATTCCCGCAATCTCAAGATAGAGGAACTTTTGCTTGCGCAGGGCCTTGTGGATGAAGCCACGCTTTTTGATCTCAAGAGCAAGACCCTTGCCATTCCCCTGCGCAAACCCGAGTTTCAGGAAATCTTCCTGAAGGTGCTGGAGCTGATCCCCGAAGAATCTGCCAAATACTATAAAATGGTGCCTTTGAGTCAGAAAGGAAGGGAACTCGAGATTGGCATGGTGTATCCCGAAGATTCCAACGCGCAGGAAGCCCTTAAATTTTTAGCACGGCAGGGGAACTTTTCGTACAAGGTTTTTCTCATCACCCTAGGGGCCTTTGAGGGATTGCTCAAACAGTATCGAAGTTTGAAGGGCGAGATGACGCAGGTGCTTGCAGAACTTGAAAAAGAGATTGACAAGGGAGAAGAAATGCCCTCACGGCCACGGTCGCAGTTTGAACGGTTTGTGGAAGAGGCGCCCGTGACCAAAATCGTTGCGGTCATTTTGCGCACCGCAGTGGAAGGCAATGCGTCAGATATTCATATTGAACCCGCGAAAGAAAACGTGAGGGTGAGATTTCGCCTGCTTGGGGAACTCCACTCCTCGCTCCTTTTGCCCCTGAAGGTGCATCCCGCATTGGTGGCTCGCATCAAGATATTGTCGAGTTTGCGCATTGACGAGACGCGAATACCCCAGGACGGAAGGTTTTCTGCTTCGGTGGGGAACATCGCCATTGATTTTCGGGTTTCGACCCTGCCTACCGCGCTTGGCGAAAAGGTTGCGATCAGGGTGCTCGACCCCACCAAGGCGCTCAAAGAGTTCGATTCCCTTGGTCTTCAGGGAGAGAGTTTGGCAAAATTGAAAGCCGCGATCAAAAAACCTTACGGATTGATTTTGTCAACAGGGCCTACCGGTTCTGGAAAAACAACCACGCTCTACGCGGTGTTGCACGCGCTCAATCGCGAAGGGGTCAATATCGTGAGCTTGGAAGATCCAGTGGAATACCTTATGGAAGGCGTCAACCAATCACAGGTACGGCCGGAAATTGGGTATGATTTTGCTTCTGGCCTCCGCCAGATTTTGCGCCAGGACCCTAACATTATTATGGTAGGGGAGGTCCGCGACAAAGAAACCGCGTCCCTGGTGGTTCATGCCTCTCTCACCGGCCACGTTGTGCTTTCTTCGCTTCACACCAATAATGCCCTCGGAGTGATTCCCCGGCTTTTGGACATGGGGATTGATAAATACCTGATTCCTCCCACGCTTTCCATCGCGCTTTCCCAGCGGCTTATTCGGCGGCTCTGCGAGGCCTGCAAGGTGAAGACCAAAGCGCCCAAGGCGGTTGTCGCTCTCGTTGAAAAGGAGATCCGCAGCCTTCCCGCGGCCATTCAGAAGCAATCAGAACATCTTCTCAGCCAAAAAGAGCTTTCGGTGTTTCAGCCAAAGGGCTGCAAAAAATGCAGCGCTGCCGGATTTTCAGGAAGGATCGGAATTTTTGAGGTGATCGCCATGACCGATGAACTCGCCCAGATTGTGCTCTCTGATCCCTCGGAAATCAACATCGCGAAAGAAGCGATCCGCCAGGGCATGGTGAGCATGCGCCAGGACGGCATCTTGAAGGTTCTCGATGGAATGACTACAATTGAAGAAGTGCTTACCGCGACAGAGTCATGAACCCCATGAAAAACATTCTTCTTGTTGAAGACGATCCATTGCTTGTTGATATTTACAAAACAAAGCTTGAGGAATCGGGCTTTGGCGTTCGCGTGGTTCAAGACGGCAATGCGGTGCAGGGGGCGTTGGAATCTTCCAAGCCCGATTTGATTTTACTCGACATCGTGCTGCCCAATGTTGACGGGTGGTCAATCCTTCAGGCGATCAAACAAAACGAAAAACTGCGCGCCATCAAGGTTGCCATTCTTTCCAACCTTGGGCAAAAAGAAGAAATCGAAAAAGGAGTGAAGCTGGGAGCAGACCTCTATCTTATCAAGGCGCACTACACGCCAACGCAGGTGGTGGAAGAAATTAAAAAACTTATTCCATGAACGAACTGCTCGAACTCACTATTAAAGAAAAGGCGTCAGATCTCCACCTGTCTGAAGAGCACCCGCCCGTGTTGCGCATCGAGGGGAATCTGGTGCCGCTGCTTAAAAAAAAGAATCTCGACAAGGAAACGATTCGCGAGCTTGTGTTTTCCATCATGAGCGATCTTCAAAAAGAGCGCCTTGAAAAGGAGTACGATGTTGATTTCTCCTACCATTTCAGCGACACCGCAAGGTTCAGGGTCAATGTGTTTTACCAGAAGGGGGCGTTGAGCGCGGCGCTCCGGCTCATTCAGTCGAACATTCGCACCATTGAGGAACTCAATCTCCCTTCCGCCCTTCATCAGTTCACCCAGGCAACGCAGGGGTTCGTGCTGGTTACCGGGCCTTCAAGCCACGGCAAGTCAACCACGCTGGCTGCCCTTGTCGACGAGATCAATCACACCCGAGCCGATCACATCATCACCATTGAAGACCCCATTGAGTATTTGTTTGAAGACGACAAGGCGATTGTTGATCAGCGCGAGGTTGGCCAGGACGCGTTGAGTTTTGCACGGGCTTTGCGGGCAACCTTTCGTCAGGACCCGGATGTCATCATGGTGGGAGAAATGCGAGATCCTGAAACCATTGCAACCGCCATTACTGCTGCTGAAACCGGCCACCTCGTGTTTGCCACGCTTCATACCAATTCCGCAGCGCAAACGGTGCACCGAATTGTAGATGCGTTTCCCCCGGAACAACAAACCCAGGTTCGAACGCAGCTTTCAGGGTCGCTGCTCGGAGTAATTTCCCAGCGCCTCCTCCCGCGGCTCAAGGGAGGGCTGATTCCCGCGTGCGAGGTGATGATCACTTCTCCTGCGGTTTCCAATCTCATCAGGGAAAACAAGATTCACGAGATTCCCCTTGTGATTGAAACGTCGGGAGAGAGCGGCATGGTTTCCCTCAATCGTTCCTTGGCAATGTTGGTGAAGGCAAAGGAAATCTCTTTGGAAAACGCCCTGACCTATTCTCTCAATCCAACCGAGCTGCGGGTCCTCACCAGAAGTTAACAATGAAGTTTAATTATCAAGCACGAGATTCAAGGGGGCAAACCCAGGTGGGGGTGGTGGAGGCGTCTTCAAAGGAAGCTGCGCTGCAGATTTTGGGAAGGCACGGCCTCTACATCACCCTCTTGGAAGAAACAAAGAAACGTCCGGTGTATGCGCGCCGCCTTGCGTTTTTTGAGCGCGTCAGTGCCAAAGACATCATGCTTTTTTCAAGACAGCTTGCGATTTTGTTTAAGTCGCAGGTGACGCTCATTGAGGCCTTGCGCACCCTTTCCCTGCAAACGGGCAGTTCCTCTTTCAAAGAGAAAATCTTGGAAATTTCTGAAGACATCGAAGGGGGGACATCGCTTTCCCAGGCGCTTGGCAAATATCCCGCGCTCTTTTCGCCCTACTACGTGAGCGTGGTGAGGAGCGGAGAGGTGTCGGGATCCTTGTCCGGGGTTTTATTTACGTTAGCGGACCATTTGGAAAGAGAATACGAGCTTCGGTCGAAAATAAAAGCCGCGCTCACGTATCCCGCATTTATTTTGGGGACAGGGCTTATCGTGGTGATGCTCTTGATGCTTTTTGTCATTCCCAATCTCACAAGAATTCTGGGCGACCTGGGAGGGGAGCTTCCTCTTGCTACCCGGATCGTCATTTCATTCGCAGACGCCCTCAGAAGATTTTGGTTCATCTTCATCTTGGTCGCGGCCGCAGGGATTTTTGGATTGCTTCGCTACGTGAAAACCGCCTCTGGCAAAAAAGCATTTGATGGATTCCTTCTGCAGGTTCCCCTGCTCAATGAGTTCTTGCGTATGATCTATCTCTCTCGTTTTGCCGAAAACCTTTCCACCCTCATTTCAGGCGGCCTTCCCATTGTGGAGGCGCTCGAGATTACCAGAGACGTGGTGGGAAACGAAACCTATAAAGCAATCATTGAAGAAACCAAGGAGGGCGTGAAGGGCGGAGACCGCATTTCAGATTCGCTTTCAAAGTACCCAAAAGAATTTCCTCCCCTGTTCACCCAAATGATTCTTGTGGGAGAAAAATCAGGGTCCCTCGACAGCACCCTGCTCAACGTGGTGCAGTTTTATCAAAAAGAAGTTGCGCATACCGTGGAGAATTTCTTGAGCATTCTGGAGCCCCTTTTGATTGTGGTGCTGGGGTTGCTTGTGGGCGGGCTGATGGCAGCCATTCTTCTTCCCCTGTACAAGGTTATTTCGTTTTGAGGTTCTCCACAAGCATACCCTATTGACAGTGCCCTATCGAAAACAGCATAATATATGAACATGCATACGAAAACGCGCAAGGCCTTGCCTGCCGGCAGGCAGGGTTTCACCCTCATTGAATTGCTCGTGGTGATCGCAGTGATCGGAATGTTGGCTTCCATTGTGTTTGTCGCGCTAGGCCCTGCGAGAGCGAGAGCAAGAGATACGAAAAGAGTTTCAGATATTCGCCAGATTTCGACAGCCATGGATTTGTGCTACGGGGACACCGCGTGCAACACGGTAAACGATTCAACGTACCTTGCCATTGCCGCAGATGTGAACAGGAGATTAACCACCACGGCAGTTGGGACATATATACCAACCTTGCCCGCAGATCCGGGAGGGGGAGCTGCGCTATGCACCACCGCTGCTTCAACCGTTGAAACAGCTGCGGGCGCCTACTGCGCGTACACAAGCCCGGCAGGAGCTGAATACTGCATTTACGCACGACTTTCAGATGGCAGGGTGTTTGCCGCAAGCGAAAAGGGAAGCCAGTACATGGCTGCTGTTCCGGCAAGCCTTTCTGCGTGCCCGTAAAAAATCGTATGAAAATATCAAAAGGGTTTACTCTCATTGAGCTTCTTGTCGTCATTGCGATCATCGGCATTCTTGCTGGCATTGTGCTGGTTGCGTTGGGAGGAGCAAGGTCAAGCGCGCGAGATTCGCGGCGCCAGGCAGATATTCGCCAGATCAGCACCGCAATGGCGCTGTACTACAACGACAACAACGCCTACCTCATATCTACTTCCATGCCCGCAGCCGTTGGAACGTATATGCCCGATACCCCTGAAGATCCGGGAGCCGGCAACCCCGCGTATGGCTGGATTGACAACTCTGGCAACAACCAGGACTATTGCACGTATGCAACCCTAGAGAAATCGGTGGGAGCAGGCAACAAGGCATTGTTTGCTGCCGGGCCCAACAACGTGAGAGAGAGAACGGTTGCAGCCGCCTTCACCCCAACCCTTGCCGACTGCGAGTGATTCCTTTCATTGTTTTTGTTTTTGGTTTAGCCGTAGGCAGTTTTCTCAATTCGGTTATCTGGCGCCTGGAAAAAGGCGAGAGTTTTTTTTATGGGCGTTCCTACTGTCCCCATTGCCGCCATACATTGTCGTGGCGAGACCTTATCCCGGTTTTGAGTTTTGTGTTGTTGCGAGGCAGATGCCGCTACTGCTCAAAACCAATTTCTTTGCAGTATCCGTTGGTTGAACTGGCAACCGGGATTCTGTTTGTTTTGGTATTTAGATATTTAAATTTTGATATTGCCAATGTAATATATTTACTAACGATCGTTAGTATTCTTATTACAATTTTTGTATATGATCTCAAGCACTTCATTATCCCCGACCAACTCGTGTACCCCGCCATCGCAGTATCTGGTATTTGGTATTTGGTATCTAGTATACAAGATACAAGATACGAGATACTCGATACTGCGTACTCGGCGCTTGGCGCAGTATTTTTTCTCGCGGTCTACCTTGTTTCGCGGGGCAGGTGGTTGGGGTTTGGCGACGTAAAACTCGCCCTGCTCATGGGTTTGTTCCTTGGCTGGCCCAATGTGCTTGTTGCCTTGTTTGCTGCGGTGGTGCTCGGAGCGGTTGCGGGTCTGGCGCTCATAGCTCTCAAAGAAAAAACCATGAAATCAGAAATTCCTTTTGGTCCCTTCTTGGTGGCAGGAACCTTTGTTGCCTTGTTTTTCGGAAAGGCGCTTGTGAATTGGTATTTGACTTTGGTTTTGGTATAATAAAAAAACATGAAGAGATTTTCTTTGTCTACCATTCTTGGCCTTGCTCTGGGGATACTGCTTGTTTCTTCAGCTGTGCTTGGATTTTCTCCGCCAACCAGCACTCCTCCCGGAGGAAACGTAAGCCCGCCTGTCACCACAGACACTGCCCAGACAATCACGGGACTGAAAACCTTTAATCCTTCAGGCCTGTTTCCCTTTTCGGTGGATGCCTCGAAAACCGGGATTGTGGCAAGCCTCAATTCAGACAAGCTCGACAGCTACAACGCCTCTGACTTATTGGCGCAGGCAAGCGGCAAAACAGTGTATTATCAAAGATGTGCTTGGTCAAACGAAGTTTCTCAGCAAGCATGCGGGGGTGGATTTTCTTCGGGGACAACTTCGTGTATTCCATCAGCTTGCGCAGCAGGCCATACCGATCTTGGAAATGGCTGTGTTGCGACAGGAGGGTTTGGATATGGGTATGTCGGTGGCAGTTGGTGTGGTACTGCAGGCCCCGAGTATCGTTTCTACAAAAGCGGGTACTGCGAACGCGTGTGCTTGATTCCGTAGAAGTATGCAATTCTCAAGAGATTTTTTCAAGCGAAGGCAACAAGTTTTTGTTTCTATTGTTGCGATTGTTGTATTGTTTGCTGTCGCTGTTTTTTTGTATTTCCAGCAGCAAGGGGGGGGCTTGGTATCGTATGATTCTTCGTGCGTCACCAAAGAAGAGCGCGTCATACGGGGCGAGTCCATGAACCTTACCCTGAAAGACGGAGAAAAAGTGCAGGGCTTGAAAGGATACTTTGACTGCAACCCCGTAGCGAAAAATCAAGTTGTGGTGCTGGAATTTCTCACAAGACCAGAGGAATCTTTTGTGAAGCGCGTGGTCGCGCTTGGCAAAGACACGCTTGAATTCAAAGACGGCAAAGGATTTGTGAATAGAGAAGTTCTCAAGAATCCTGCCGGCCAAGAATACCAATTTTCCGCAGGTTCCATCGGCCTTTTGAAAATCCCGCTCGTTGAAAACAAAATTCAAGACGGCTACTATATGGTAATGAGCGACGAGGTCGGCCCCAGCGCCTTTGATTCCAGGCAGTACGGCTTCGTGGAGATAGAGCATCTCAAGGGATTAGTTGTGCCAAAGTAAAACATTTGACGCGGTCACTCTTTAGGGCTATCATAATTTTTATGACCCCTTCAACCGCAATCCTTTCAAAGTTAGGTGCGCTAGAAAGAAACCTCCAAGAACTGAAGGTAGATTTGTTCTTTGGGAAATCGTTCAAGCAAAAGCAAAAGGGAATATATCGAGAGAGCGATATCCTGCGAGAAGTGCGCACGGTACGAAAACAGCTTTGGAATGAAAAATACGCGAAGATTGTTGCGGGTATTCATTGATACCTCTGTGCTTCTCTCGGGGTTAAACTCTCCCCAGGGCGCGTCGGGCGTTATTCTTTCTTTGTTTAAATTAAGAAAGATTTCCCTTTTTGTTTCTGTAGAGGTTCTTCAAGAGGCAGAAAGAGTCATGCGTGTCAAATTTCCACATCTTGCAACACCCTTTCTTGATTTTCTTTCAGGAAGACCAGCATTTTCTCCAAAACTTTCTTTTAAGGATATTCAGCGAGTGTACAAGTTAATGCCCTCGGAAGACGCTCCAATTTTTGCTGGAGCAGTAAAGACAAGAGCAGATTTTCTTGTGACGCTCGATAAAGAATTTGAGAAACTCGCTCAAAGAAAATCAAAAATCAAGGCAATGAGCCCCGGTGCCTTTCTTGGCCTCTACAGACAGTATGGAGTTTGATATACTATATAAAGCATGAAAAATTTAAAACAGCACATTATTCTTGGCATTGCATTGGGGATATTGCTTGTTGCTCCTGCGGTGCTTGGGTTTTCTCCGCCAACCAGCACTCCTCCCGGAGGAAACGTGAGCCCGCCCGTCACCACAGATACTGCCCAGACAATCACGGGACTCAAAACCTTTAATCCCGCAGGACTCTTGCCATTTACCGTGGATGTTTCCAAAACTGGGATCGTCGCAAACCTCAATTCAGACAAGCTCGACAGCTACAACGCCGCAGACATTTTGGCGTTAACAGTTCCCGCAGGAGCTGTGATGAGTTTTAATCTTGCAACCTGCCCTTCGGGCTGGACTGCATTCACTGCCGGGCAAGGCCGGTACATCGTTGGGCTTCCTTCCGGAGGCACGCTTGCCGGAACCTCTGGAAATGCATTGGGTAATTTGGAAAACAGACCGTCAGGAGCGCATCAACATAGAATTCAAGCAGTATTCCAGTGGGACGGGTATGCGGGGGGCCCAACAAGCAATATTTCGGAAGACGGAAGACTTCTTTCTGCAGGAGAGCCCTATACTGGTGTGAATAACACGCGAACAAACACTGGGTACTACAATTCAGGTTTAGGAGTGTATCCTGATCTTGTGAGCGGAAGCAACGCCCCTTATATCCAGCTTCTGTTATGCCAAAAAAGTTAATTATCATTCTCGTTCTTTTTCTGCTGGTTGGCACGGCATTCATTGCGGTCAAAGACACGAGAGCAGTTCTCGTGAACCACAATGTTTCAGGGTTTGCGTGGTCGGAAAATGTTGGCTGGATCAGTTTTAACTGGAAGGACTGCGATACTGATTTGAATGGATTTATAGATGCTGGAGATTGCGGGGGAGACAATGCAAGCACTCCTGTGATTGACTACGGGGTTGATATTGATGAAAACACAAAAATTCTTTCTGGATATGCCTGGTCGCCCAATGCCGGCTGGTTGAGTTTTAATCTTGCGGAAACCGGAACCGTGCCGGGCCAATACGATTATTCGAGCCAGGGAGCAGTTGCCCAGTTTCAGCAAGGAAACAATCAGTTGCGCGGGTGGGCAAGATTTCTTTCAGGCATTGGAGCTTCTGGCTGGGATGGTTGGCTCAAACTCTATAAACACGCTTCAGACGGCGGCCCAAGCTATGGGGTAACCCATGATCCTGTTCTGGGAGAATTCCATGGCTGGGCATGGGGAAGCAGCGTTGTTGGCTGGGTGAGTTTTAACTGCGCAGAAGGGGGACCCTTAGGAGAGAATGTGTGCGGCCAGTCAAACTACACGGTGCGATACGTTGCGAATCAGCCGCCCGATGCAAAGTTTTCTTGCAATCCGGGAAATTGCACGGGTCTTTCCACTGGCGGCCTGCTGTTCAACAACAACTCCACAGACCCCAACGGCTCTGGCGATATTGTGAAGTCAGAATGGGACATTGTGAATTTCGGCACAAACCCGGACGTAACGTGCACGTCAGATCCTTTGTGCAATTACACTGCTCAACCCATGGCCGCGGGTTCGTACACCATGACCCTCACCGTGACCGATTCGCAAGGAGCAACAGACAGCGAGTCCAAATCCTTCACCATTGAACAGGCAGTGGAAGCAGGGTTTATGTGTTCGTTAGACAACGCAACCTGGCTTGCATGTGAAACGCTTTCTGGGCAGGCGAGCCAAAATGAACTCACGTACTTTAAAGACGACCCGGCGCTTGCAGAACACTCTATTCCTTCTGAAGACGCAGACGAAATCACCTCGCGCACATGGAAACTCAATGGCGTCAATTTCTCCACCGGGAACAACGCGAATCCTTCCACAACCCTTTCTGCGCTTTCCAATGCGATAAGTTTAACCGTGCGCGATGATAAAAACAAAGAGCATACCAAAACGCACACGATCAATGCCCAGCTCCCATTTCCTTTTTGGCAGGAAATCTCGCCATTCTAGCGTTGCGGGTTTCACGCTCGTGGAACTGCTTGTTGTTGTTGCCCTCATCGTGGTCATGACCGCCCTTGCATTTTTGAACTGGCGGTCGGGTGAGGGGGTGTTGGCAATCGAGAGAGCGGCAGCAAAAATTTCCCAAGATGTGAGGCGTGCCACCGAACTTGCCTTGAGGGCGCAGCAATTTTCCTGCGCTTCAGGCACGATTGCCGGCTACGGCCTGTTTTTTTCCAACGCGGCTCAAACCTCGTACCTTCTTTTCGCTGATTGCAACAATAATCAGCGGTACGATGCCGCATTGGACAGCATCGTGGAAACCATATCCATAGAAAAACAGGCGCAGATTTCTTCTGTCACGTCGGGCTCTTTCGGCTTGGTTGCGGTGCCGCCAGATCCCGCAATTTTCCTGAAAGACAGCGCAGGTTCGTCAATCACAAGCGCACAGGTTACACTTTCTGTCGTGAGCGGCCCGTCGAACACCAAGGTCATCACGATTAATTCCAAAGGAGTCGTCACCATTCAATAGCCATGTCTCGCGCATTCACGCTCATTGAGGTTTTGGTGGCAATGTTTGTGGTGTTGGTTGGGGCAGGCGGCCTTTTTTCTTTGATTTACCAAACAACTTCTTTTTCCGCAAACCCGTCGTCTCAACTGGCTGCTTCATACCTTGCGCAGGAAGGGATTGAAATTGTTCGCAATATCAGAGACACCAATTTTCTCAAAATGCACAAGGGCCTTCCTGCCGCCTGGGACGATGGACTCGCCGGCTGCGCATCAGGATGCGAAGCCGACTTTAACGACAGCGCCCTTGCTTCGTATGCGGGCCTTCTTTTGAAAATCGGAGGCGGATTATATACCTATGATTCTGGAACCGACACCATATTTACAAGAAAAATCACTGTTGCTTCCGGAGGAACCGACGCGTTGAACGTTGATGCTGAAGTTTCGTGGGCCGAAAAAGGCAGGACGCACTCGGTGAAAGCAGCAACAAAATTATACAACTGGATCGCGCCAACGCCTTAATGAAAATCACAAATTACAATCGAGGGTTCACGGTTGTGGAACTGCTGGTTGCGATTCTGATGTTTTCCTTGGTGTTTGGGGGCGCCATGAATCTGTTGTTTTCTGCGCTTCGGGTTCAGAGAAACGCGCTTGCGCAAGAACACGTGCTTAGCCAAGGATCGTATCTTGCAGAATACATGGGCAGGGCTTTGCGCCAGGCAAGAAAAGAGCTTGCAGCTTCCCCCAACAACTGCCTTACCACCGCGGGAAGGGGATTTAATTATGAAATCAACGCATCGGCAGATCGCATTCGCTTTCTCAATAAAGACAATAGGTGTCAGGAATTTTATCTTGCAGGGTCCGCGATTCAGGAGCGCATATCAACAAACAACGTGGCATCCAATTTTGGCTCGCCCGTTGCGCTCACGTCAGAGGATGTTGCCGTCGGGTCGCTGAAATTTGCTCTTGCAGGCGAAACCCAGGCAGATAGCATTCAGCCAAGGGCTACCATGTTTTTGCAAATCAATGATGTCCAGCTTCAAACATCAGTTTCCCAGCGCATCTTCGATGTCGAGCAGTAAAAAACAGAGGGGAGCTGCCCTGTATCTTGCAGTGCTCGTGATGTCGATGATTTTAGGCGTTTCTTTCGGTATCCATGCGTTGCTCCTTGGCCAGATCAAAACCCTGACAGGGCTGGGCCATTCCGTGTTTGCGTTTGGCGCGTCTGACGCAGGCATTGAAAAGATTTTTTACGACGACCAAAAAGGAATCGACATTCTTGCCCAATGCCCCGAAGGCAGCCCCGCTCCCGATCCTTCCCAGTGCACCCAAACCCTGTCGAACGGCGCAGCTTTCACCATTACGGTTTCTGCTCCGGGAGCGGGATGTACCGCTTCTTCCTATTGCGCCAAATCTGCAGGCGCTTTCCAAAACGCCCTCCGCGCCATCCGTTTAGCAAGGTAGGTCCGTCTTAAACTCCACGATCGTGAGTTTTTAGCGGCATGAAAAACATTTCTTCAAACAAACAAAAAATTCTTTTGCTACTGCTTGCGGGCATAGGGCTTGCACTTGCCCGTTCGCCTACTCGCCAGTATCGAATTCTTAAAGAGTTGCGCAGGGACTGGTTGGTAATCGACGAGAAAAAACTCGCAGAAGATATCTATTCGCTCTATCGTTCAAAACTCGTGAAACGCATCGAAAACGCAGATGGCTCCCTTACTTTTGAGCTCACGGAATTGCTCCAGCTAGGGTTCCATGAAATCCAAAAAAGCGTATGCGTGTTTCCTTACGAATGCGGAGACGAGGTGGAGTTTGTCATAGAATTTTTTGGCATGAGGCCGTATGCGCGTTACGGCACCATTGCTCGTATAGACAATGATTTTCATCTGCGCAAAATCTTTCACCTGCCATTGGAATCTTAATCCGTCTTAAACTTTACGATCGTGAGTATTGAGACGGATATATATCGCATGTCTTGCCCCCGGAGTTTTGCACAGGAAATCCACAGAAAGAGTATTGCGTCCCCTTGTTGGACAAAGTAAAATAGAAATAGTGTTTTCATTTGCGAATAAAAAAATTCTTTTTGGAGTAATTGTTTTAATCCTCGCTGGCGGAGGAATTTTTTATTGGTGGTGGCAGAATCAAGCAGATGTTCGCGCCCTCAACAAAACCCTGCCCGAAGGAGTCCGCGTCACCAAAAGTTGGTTTGGGAGTGAGTATAAAGTTGTGAATAGAATTGAGGGGTACCAGTTTGGAGTTCCAGGCTGGTGGAAGGGAGTCAGTGAGGTAGATTATCTTCCAGAAGAAGTTACGAATGGAGGAAAAGGAATTTTTGTGCAAAGTACCAATCAAGATATGTTCGGTTTGGTGAAACATGATTTGCAGTTAAACCTAAATTTGGAAAACTTGGTAGATGCACTAAATAAAAGTACCGACGGGGGATATGAAAAATTAGGCGAGGAACGACTCGGAATGTTTAGAGTGATTAAAACCACCGACAGAGGATTCACCACGCCCCTTTACTATTTTTTCGAAAGTACGAAGGCTATTTACGAAATCCGAACGTTATACGAAGATGATGTTCCCGAGATTATAAAACGAGGGAATTGGTAAAATTTTCTCAATGCCTGATAAGCTCTCTAGTCGGAGTTTATTGATCATTATCCTCTCCTGTATATTTGCAAATCTATTTTTTGCTGATGTTGCATTTGGGAAAAAGTTTAAAATTACCGAGAAACAAGTAGAACAAATTAATACCGCCTTCGATCTCACGAGGATGCTAGTAAATGTTTTTCCCGTACCAGATTCTTTACGCAATATCCTCGATACGAGCCTAAAAGCTACAGATATAAGTACTGACATTTCTTACGGTCTGCTTATGTTGAGTGCGTTCAATGAGCGCGATTTTATTGATTTGGTTGTTTCTCAACGATATAGGGAAGAAGCCGACAAATTTTATAATGGTATCTTGGATAACAGAGTTAATCTTTGGAGGCATTATCGAGGTATCGGTTTCGATTTGCCCAGGGTCTTTTCTGGCAGAATTACGCACCCAATTTCTGCCTTGGCATTGAATAGTTTTGCTATTGCTGATAGTGCAATGAATTCTCTTGTTACACTTCACGTGCTGAAAAAGCATCAAGTCTACGATGGGTTGTGGCGGTATTTTGAACATCGAAGAACTGGCAATTCGCATCAAGAATCGTGGGAAGCGGCTTACTACGAGATGGCGGGGTTTGCGAAGTTTGCTGACGAGAAATATTTTGCTGCGCTTTGGGAGAAGTGGGGGCCGTACACTGACTATAACGGCGTGACGGAGGAGGCGAAACGAAAATTTAAAGAAGAAATGCAGGAGCTGGCCCTGGAGGCCTCGGCAGCGTATGCGGAAAATCTGCAACAAAAACAGCCATCTCTTTTTGCAAAGGTTAAGCAAGCAGTCGGTTCTTTCGCAAACAAGGTAGGCAAAACAATTGCCCAATTGGGGAAAACAATTTCCAGTTTTGTTTCCCGGGGCGGCGCAGGAGTTTCACTGATCGAAGAAACAGACACGGCTCAAGCGCAAGCAAGTTTTCAAGAGCCAGAGCCAACCCAAGCATTAGAACCAATTCAAAAATCAATACAACAAGAACCAGCGCCGACACCAGCGCCGGCGCCAACACGGGTGAGGACGCCACCCCCAGCCGAACCCCCAAAACCCCAACCCATTCAACCAAAACTCATTCAGCCAGAGCCCATTCAGACCGAACCTGTTCAAGCCCGAGTTCCCGAATCGCAAGAGAATGCGGTTGCGCAGCGGTGCATCATCAATCCCGCCGCTTCTCCAAAGCAGGACGCAGTCATTTTTAATGAAATCGCATGGATGGGGAATGCAGATTCCCCAAACAAAGAATGGATTGAATTACAGAATCTTTCCGGCCAAGCGATAAACCTTGCGGGATGGCAGATCCAAGACAAAAAAGAAGACATCAAAATTTTGTTTGAAAAAGAGCACGAGCTTGCGGCGCAGGGTCTTATGCTTTTGGAGCGCACAAGCGATGAAACAGTGCCTGGCGTGAAGGCGCATGTTGTGTATCAGGGCGCTCTGAACAATTCAAATGAAGTTCTCTATCTTTTCGATGGCGCATGCGCGTTGCAAGATATGGTGGTTGCAGATCCATCGTGGCCACGCGGCGACAATGAGAGTAAAAGAACTATGGAGCGCACGCAGTATTTGTCTTGGCAAACAAGCGAGAGCGGGGGCGGCACTCCCCGATTGGCAAACAGCAGGGGATATGATCCGGCTGTGTCCTTTGGTGGTGGCGGGAACATATCATTCCCCCAGTCATACGGGAAAATTCTTATTTCCGAAGTCCAGATCGAAGGCCAAACCCCAAAAGATGAATTTATTGAGTTGTATAATCCAAGCGGTGAAAATATCGATCTTACGGGTTGGAAGCTCGCGAAGAAAACGGCCAGTGGAAACGAAAGTAATTTGGTAAGCTCCTCTGCATTTGCGGGGATCATTCAGGCAGGAGGTTATTTCTTGATTGTTCCCCAAGCCGATGACGACGGCACTCCAAACTATAAAGGGCAGGCGACTCCCGATTTGTATTACTCGGGTAAGACCTATTCTTTTGCAGAAGACAACACGATTTTGTTTTATAATCCGCTGGGAGAAATTTCAGATAAAGTTGGGTTTGGAGCTGCGCAGGATTTTGAGGGGGGTGCCGCGCCAAATCACGGAGCAGGAAAAACCCTCGGCAGAAAGCAGGGCAGCGAGTATCAAGACACCGACAACAATTCCCAGGACTTTGAAGAACAGAACCCAAGTCCCAAAGCCGTGAATCAGGCGGACTTGCCCGCCGAAGCCCCGAGCGAAGGACATTCGACCGAGCTCAGCTTGTTCTTTCAGGATCAATTCCGCCCAATGGCTTTTATCTTGTTGAACGCACGGATGACGCCCCTACTTCAGAAACTGCCGACCTTACCGGCAGTTTTGGCAATGGGCTTTCAAATACGAGTTGCGGAAAGCTTTCTCTGTATGACAGCGCCGGCAACGCAGTTGATGAAACCTTTTGCATGCCAGACGGCGCATGGCCCGCGGGAACAGCAAGCCCTTTCTATGCATCGATGGAAAGAATCAGCGCGACAACATCGGGAGCCGAAGAATCAAATTGGGCGGCGAACAATCTCATCACTCACAACGGGAAAGCTGCAGACGCCATCGCGTTTATCAATGGCACTCCTCGCCAGATCAATAGCGTTGCAAAAACAGAAACGCAACTCTCCGATCTGCGCTTGAGCGAGTTTGATGCGATCACGCTGACAAAGTTGGGAAGTCCTTACCGCACCACCTCTATCCTTACGGTGCCTCAAAACAAAACGTTGGTTGTGGAACCCGGGGTGACTGTTCAATTTGATTCAAACAGTTCTCGGCTGACCATTGAGGGCACGTTGAGCGCAGTTGGAGCGAGCGATAAAAAGATTGTGTTCACCGACGGCCCGTCGGGCGACTCGGTCTGGTGCGGAGTAAAGTTTACTCCAACAAGCAGCAATTCGATTCTTGACTACATCACGATCGAGAAGGCATGGGGAGCATGCGGCGGAGGGTTATCTCATTCTTTGACTGTTGATGGATCTTCTGTGACACTAAAACACGCAACCCTCGCAGATAGCGGATGGAATAACCACGTTTATCTAAAAAATTCAAACTCTTTGATCGACAGTGTCACCGTGTCTGGCGCGGATAAGCCAGGGCAGGGGATTCTCATTGAAGGTGGCAGTCCAACTATTCAATACTCGACATTTTCAGGCAATACCATCGGCATTTGGAACAACTGGGGAACGCCAACCATCTCGTCAAACACATTTACCAATAACACCTATGCGATGAAGTTGAGCAGTTCTGCGGCAAGCGTTTCGTCAAACACCGCAACGGGCAATACCTATAATGGAATTTTTGTTGAGGGAGCCGCGACCGCAGATCTTACGTGGCAGGCAGACACAATGCCATATATTATGAATACGTTCACGGTGAAGGCGGGAAAGAAGCTCACGGTGCAGGCGGGAGTCGCTATAAAGTTTGCAAGCTCTACTTCAAATCTTAGGGTTGAGGGAGCTTTGGTTGCCGAGGGAACTGGCGCAAGCCCAGTTGTATTTTCGCCGTTGAGCGACGGCGGCAGCTGGAAACGTATTTCATTTGAGCCCACGAGCACCGGTTCTGTGCTAACCTACGCCACCCTGAAATATGGCGGAAACAGCAATCTCGATGATGAAGCGTCACTGTATATCAATCAAAGCAGCGTTGCGGTAAGTAATGTGCGCGTTGAGAACAGCTTCAAGGGCGCGGTGCGGCTGATCGTGGGGGACATTTCAGGGAGCCAGCTTACGCTTCAAGATAGCGGCTTTACTTTTTACATCACGGGTGGATGCCCCCCGGTAACGCAGGTGGCCATTGAGGGCGCTGGCGGATTCCACGTAAATTCAGAGCAGTGCGTTTTTTGAGGCAACGATGTAGAATAGTTGTATGACAAAGGAGGAGGCGCGGAAACGCATAGAAAAGCTTAAAAAACTCATCAATCATCATCGGAATCTCTACCACGTATTAGACAGGCAGGAGATTTCCGATTCTGCTTTTGATTCGCTCAAGCACGAGCTTTGGAAACTGGAACAGCAGTTTCCCGACCTCATTACCCCAGATTCCCCAACGCAGCGGGTTGGGGGAGAACCCCTCTCAAAGTTTGAAAAAGTGCGCCATAGCGCGCCCATGCTTTCCAGTGAAGACGGATTTGAGGAGCAGGAGCTGAAGGATTGGGAAGAATATATTGTAAAACTCTCTGGCGAAAAGAATCTGGAGTATTTTGCAGAAATGAAAATCGACGGTTTCGCCGTGAGTTTGGTGTATGAACGAGGCGTTTTCGTCAGGGGTGCGACCAGAGGGAACGGCCAGATCGGAGAAGACGTTACCCAGAACCTCAAAACCATAGAGAGTATTCCTTTGCGCCTTGAGGAAGGCAGGGATATCGAAGTTCGAGGCGAGGTCTATATGACAAAAAAGGACTTTGAAAAACTGAACCAAGAAAGAAAAAAGAAAGGCGAGGAATCGTTTGCAAACCCTCGCAACGTGGCAGCGGGATCCATTCGCCAGTTAGATCCCAAGGTTGCTGCTTCCCGGCCCCTCCGCTTCATGGCGTACGATCTCGTTGCAGACCTTGGCCAGAAACTTCATTCTGAAGAGCATGAAATGCTTCGCACCCTCGGATTTAAAACCGATGCCACGGCAAAAATCTGCAAGACCGTTGAGGAAATGTGGCGGTACAGAAAAGAGATAGAAAAAAGACGCAATTCCCTCCCGTTTCTTATCGATGGGATCGTGGCGAGCGTAAACAAAAATGACATTTTCGAGAAGTTGGGAGTCGCAGGAAAGGGTCCAAGGGCAATCCGGGCAGTGAAATTTTCAGGATCGCAGGCAGCCACAAAAATTCTTGATATTCGTCTGCAGGTGGGAAGAACCGGCGCCATTACTCCGGTGGCAATTTTGGAGCCGGTCCTGGTGGGAGGGGTGACGGTATCTCGGGCTACGCTTCATAACGAAGA
>JACOVR010000031.1 GCA_016177245.1 Candidatus Wildermuthbacteria bacterium
CACCTCCACCTCCTCCTCCGTCTCCTCCGCCTCCCACCCCGCCGCCCCCTGGCCCTACTGGAGGTGCAGGCGGAGGGCCGACTGGAGCAACGGGAGGGGGTGATCCCTCCCTTGGAGTAAGATTGTTCGCAGAACCATCTTCTGGCGATGCTCCCCTTAAAAATGTAGACCTCTTTGCGAGCGTAACGAGCGCTGCCATTGGAGAGAGTACGTATAAATTTGATTGTACCAATGATGGAACATTTGAGCGCGTGGTGACCAGCAATGAAGATACATTTCGGGCGGTTGATCTCTGTAGCTATGCGCTGCCAAAAACATACACAGCAGCGGTAGTGGTTTCGCGCGGACGATTGAATGCGCAGGCAACGAGAGAGATTGAGGTGAAGGGCCCCCCGATTGCCTTGAGCATTGCGGCGTTGGGAAGAAACGTGAGTAAAAATCAAAGCGTGTTTAATGACCCCCTCTTTGCGGTTCCAGGAGACAACTTGGAATTTGAAGTATTCATCGCTTCAGGAGGTTCCCAGCAAATCAGCGGCGTAACATTGCGCGCTACGCTTTCGGCACGAATACTTTACAAGGGAGACGTGCGCGTTGGCGACTCTCCTTCGCAGGGAAATCCGCTTCGTGAGGGAGTTGCCGTGGGCAATCTCGCTTCCGGTCAAACAAAAGTCATCAGATTCAACGCCCAGGTCGCGCCAGCCAGCGATTTTGAAATCGGCACGTTCGCCTTGAGTCCCTCGTTTATCGCCTTTAATCCAGATAAAGCGGCGACCGACACAGTCACCGTTCAGGTAACCAAAAGAGAGGTGCTTGGCGCAACGAGAGTTCCTACGGGACCAATTGGCCTGGGAATCATTGCGATCGCGTCCCTGCTTATCACCATTTTGATTTTCTTTGCCATGACGTACTGGTATCTGTTTCGCACGTATCTGCGCTACCGATCAGGAGAAACCTGGCAGACACGGGCCCAGCACGAACTTGCGAGGATTATTGCAAAAATTAGAAAGAGAGAGAAAATAGAGGATCGAGATGGGTCAAACGATCAGGGCGTGGCTGCGTAAATATTTTATTCCCAATCCTGGCAACGAGTATCAGCCCCATATCCTGCGTGATCGCGCAGTGGTGTCGATACTCGTTGCAATCCTTGCGTTGGAGGGAGTTTTTCTTTTGGATGTGTTGTACCTTTTGCCAGACACCGATCTTTTGGCTACGCTTCTTCCTGGCGTGCTTGCAGATCTTACGAATAGCCGGCGCGTCGAACAACAACTCAACATGCTTGCCGTGAGCCCGCTTCTGAGCAATGCTGCCCAGCAAAAAGCTAACGACATGGCCCAGAGGGAATATTTTGCCCACGTGAATCCCGAAGGCAAAACGCCATGGGACTGGTTTCAGGAAGCGGGATATTCGTTCTCATACGCAGGGGAAAATCTCGCCATTAACTTTGTCGATTCAGAAGAACTCATTGAATCGTGGATGGCCTCTCCTTCCCACAGAGACAATATACTCAACCGCAATTTTACCGAGATCGGTATCGGGATTGCCAGAGGAAATTATAAGGGTCAGGAGGTTACGTTTATCGCCCAGTTTTTTGCACGTCCGTTTCCTTCCCGCGTCGCAGGATCCGCAGCTGAAACGCCTGCCACGCCGCCTCCGGAAGTTCGAACGCATGCTTCTTTTGCGGGCGAGGTTATCACGACTCCAAAGAAAACCAGCCTTGCTCTTTTTTGGGCCATTGCCGTTTTTATTATTCTTGCCTTGGCTCTCAACATTTTTATTGCCATCCGCATCCAACACCCTGCCCTTATTGCGAGAGGGTTTTTTATGCTTCTCACGGCAGGGATTGTGATATGGTTTAACTGGAATTTCCGGTCTCCAGGGGCTGCGATTTTTGGGTGATGCGCCGAACTTCGTTTTCTACTACGACGCCTTCGTATTCCCCGCCATGGGCGGGTGTTCCCTTGTAGCTCGGGGCTTTCTGGTCGAGGTGAAGATTGATGTCTGCGAATTTTAGGTCTTTTGAAACAACGCAATAGGCGTGGAAGCGCGGAAAAGCGCCGCCCATGCTGCGATGAAAGGTGAACTCTTCCTGCGGAGTTTTCCCTTCGGGGGCGTACCCCGCTTTTCGCATGAACGAGAGCAGATTTTCTTTTTCAAGAGAAATTCTGAATTTCATTTTGATCCGTGTTGTATATTATGTTTTACGCGGCCGCACAAAACGTATTCTATTGTCTTGATTGGTCGGGGCGTTGGGAATCGAACCCAAGCTGCAAGACCCCCAGCCTCGCGTACTACCATTATACTACGCCCCGATACGATGTTTACTTGCTATAGCAAGTAAATGTTGGATATTAGATTTTGCTTACTGCCTTGATGCATTTGGCGCAGGCGCGAACACGCTCGCCAGAAAACAATCGCGTCCACTGCAAATTGGGCCGCTGTTTTCGTTTGGTGGTGGGGTTGTATTTCCCGCGGAGCTTCACCAGCCGCCACGCGATATTGAACGTTTTCCCGCAGATCGCGCAAGATTTTGTCATACATGAAAATGTACCATTTCCAAATCCAAAAGTCAAAAGGATCTTTTCTACACACGCCTTTTATGGTACAAAGTAGAATATGCGCAGTGTGGAGAAAATCCTTGACATTAGGAAAGACAGAGGTATAATACAATTGCTAACCACACTGCTTTCTCGGGTTTCCCGGGACGGCAGTTTCGTTTATTTTGAATGAGAAGAGCGATAGTTTTCATCGATGGGAGCAATTTCTATCATCGGCTCAAAGA
Source organism: Candidatus Wildermuthbacteria bacterium (assembly GCA_016177245.1). Taxonomy (GTDB): domain Bacteria; phylum Patescibacteriota; class Minisyncoccia; order Minisyncoccales; family UBA10102; genus JACOVR01. The sequence goes on from JACOVR010000031.1 coordinate 2,780, forward strand.
ATTGACTTTGACACTTGAGGGTAAATTTAGCCTTTTAGATTTTCATTACTTTGATTTTGCAAAATGGCTTATAGAACCGAATAAATTAATGCAGGCTCGATATTATGTGGCAGCCCTGAAGCGTCAAAACAACAATGAGAAATCGGAAAAGATGTATGCAGACCAGCAGAAATTTCTCGGGAAACTCCAACAACAAAATATCCCGGTAGTATTTGGACAGATTATTGGGTATCCAGATAAAACATTTCACGAAAAAGGCGTTGATGTGCGTTTGGCGGTGGAAATGATTCGTTTTGCAAGAGAAGACCAGTACGACATCGGCTATCTTCTGAGTTCCGATACCGATCTCGTGCCCGCTGTCGAAGAAGTGCATTCTTTTGGCAAGCAGATTCAATATGTCGGTACCGCAAAAGGCCAGTCGTTTGGTTTGACAAAAGTTTGCGATGATACTCGTTTACTGCGACCGGAAAATATAAAAGGATTTTTATCTCATTCGTTACTATAACCATATGGAATTTCTTTTGTTTCAAATTATTATATTGATTTTTTCGGTGGTGCTCCATGAGG
>JACOVR010000032.1 GCA_016177245.1 Candidatus Wildermuthbacteria bacterium
CATCCCGTTAGAGACAGGAAGCGCTTCAATCTGTTTTTCAGGAAGCGCTTTCCCATGCCAGATTTAAGATATATTTCTCTTGACCTTGCATCGTGTTCGTTGAGACAGGCCTCATAATAGATGAGTTTGAGGGGGCCCCTATTTTTAGTTGAACGAACCTCGTTAGAATTATGCTGATTGAAGCGTTTCCGTAAGTCATTGGTAGAACCGGTGTACCAGCGCTTATCCTTGCCTTGGAGCACATACACATAGAACACGGCTGATGAGCGATCTCTAACGGGATTCATGGTTTGTGTCCCCGGAGGGATTCGAACCCCCATCGCTGGGTCCGAAGCCCAGCACTCTATCCGTTAAGCTACGGGGACGCATGGCCTATTGTATCTTAAAAATTGAAAATTTCAATGGCGTGGAGTATAGTTAAACAACATGCAAGGACTGATACAGCAGTGCGGAGGAATTGGGCAACGAGCGTGCGATTTCTGCGATCTTTTTGCGCTCGCCGCCAACATCATTAATTTTGTCTTGGGTACGATTGTGCCTCCTGTTGCAGCCCTCTTGGTTGTGATGGGCGGATTCTATCTGCTTACGTCTGGAGGAGACCCCCAAAAGCAAACACGGGGAAAAACCATATTGACTGCGGTGGTGATCGGGCTCATTATTGTGTATGCTGGCTGGCTGCTCATCAACACGATCTTCCAATCGATCGGAGTGGCTGAATGGGCAGGAGTAGGGAAATGGTGGAGGATTGAGTGCCAATAGAAACGCCCCCATAGCTCAACTGGCTAGAGCAGGATCCTCTTAAGATCAAGGTTCCGCGTTCAAATCGCGGTGGGGGCACATTGCGGTTTTTTTGTTTTCGGGTATAATACACTCATGCTGAAAACAAAAGACAAGGAAAAACTTATAGCAGAATACAAAACCCATCCCACCGACACGGGTTCAACCGAGGTTCAGATTGCTCTTATTTCAGAAGAGATCGATCGCTTGGTTTCCCATTTGAAGCGCCACAAAAAGGACTTCGGATCCAAGCGAGCCCTCCTAAAACTCGTTGCAAAACGCAGAACGCTCCTGTCATATCTCAAACGGAAAAGTTCCAAACGGCATGGGGCGCTTGCAAAAAAAATAGGAATCTCAACATGACGATCAAGAACAAAGATCAAAGGGTTGCGGTATTTATTGATGTACAAAATCTCTACCATTCTGCAAAAAATCTGTACCAGGCGCGGGTAAACTTCGGAGAAATTCTCAAAAACGCGGTTTCGGCAAGAAAGCTCATACGGGCGTTTGCCTACGTGGTACGAACGAAAACGGGCGAAGAAAAGCCTTTTTTTGACGCGCTCATCAACATGGGCATTGAAACAAGGGTCAAGGATCTACAGGAATACTACGGAGGCCTCAAAAAGGCCGACTGGGACGTGGGCATGGCGGTTGACGCGATCAAAAGCGCAGAAGGGGTTGACGCAATCGTGCTCGTGTCTGGAGACGGCGACTTTAGCCCCTTGGTTGAATATCTCAAAAACCATGGGAAACGCGTTGAGGTGATGGCATTCGGGAAATCAACTTCTTCAAAACTCAAAGAAGAAGCAGACGAATTTGTTGATCTTGAAACCAATGTTGATAAATATCTTCTCAAACAAAAAAAATGGCCTCTGTTTTCAAAATAAAACTCGACGGCAAAGAAATCTCTTTTGAGCAGACGCCTCTGGCAGAACAGGCAAATGGAGCAATCTTGGCAAGGGCGGGCGATACCGTTGCGCTTGTCACCGCGGTCATGTCTCGCAATGAAGGGTCGTGGCAGGGATTTATTCCCCTGTCTGTGGAGTACGAAGAGCGTTTTTACGCTGCAGGGAAAATTTTGGGTTCGAGATTCATACGGAGGGAAACCAGGCCAACCGACGAGGCAATCCTCACTGCCCGCCTCATCGACCGGGCCATCCGCCCCTTGTTCCCAAAAAATCTTTCAAGAGAGGTGCAGGTCATTGTCACGTGCCTTTCGTGGGACGGAGTCAACGATCCCGACATTGCCGCGCTCAATGCTGCCTCCCTTGCCCTTGCGCTTTCAGACGTTCCGTGGAACGGGCCGGTTGCCGCAGTCAGGGTAGGCCGCTTCGAGGGCAAGTTCATACTGAATCCAACATACGAAGAAAGGGGCGCAAGCGATCTTGATTTTGTGATTGCGGGCGTCAGGGAAAACAACGAATTTTTGGTCAACATGATCGAAGCGTCTGCGAAAGAAATCCCAGAGGATGTATTCAAAGAAGCGCTCGCATTTGCAAGGCCGCATCTGCTCGGACTCCTCGAATTCCAGGAAGATCGGGCAGGCGCTGCGGGCAAACAAAAACTTGAACTCGCGCAAAAAGCTCCTGACAAGACCTTTGAAAAAGAGGTGAAAGAATGTATTGGATCAAAACTGAAAGAGGCGCTTTTTCAAGGGGACAAAGCAACTCGCATAGAAGCAGTGAATGAGCTGAAAGAAACAGTTGCGCAAACCATTGAATCGAAATACCCCGCCATGGGCAAGGGCAACGACGCAAAAACGATTTTTGAAAAAGAACTCGATGCGCTTGTGCACGAGGCTGCGATCAAGGAAGGCAAACGTGCGGATGGAAGAACTCTCGATGAAATCCGACGCCTGGACGCATCGGTCGCAATCCTGCCCCGCACCCATGGGTCGGGCCTGTTTAGCCGCGGCCAAACCAAAACCCTTTCCTTGGTCACGCTCGGAGCTCCGGGCGACCAAAAGATTTTAGAGGGAATGGAATTCATAGGGAAAAAGCGGTTCCTCCACCACTATAATTTTCCTCCCTATGCGCCCGGCGAGGTGAAACCCCTGCGGGGGCCGGGCCGGCGGGAGATCGGCCATGGCATGCTTGCTGAAAAAGCGCTCGCCCCTGTTATCCCGGAAGTAACTGATTTCCCCTACACCATTCGCATTGTGACCGAGGTACTTTCTTCAAACGGGTCCACCTCAATGGCCTCTGCATGCTCTTCTTCGCTGGCGCTCATGGATGCGGGCGTCCCAATCAAAAGACCGGTTGCGGGAATCTCAATGGGACTCATGGCCAACGACGAGGGGCAATACAAGCTTCTCACCGACATTCAAGGCCCCGAAGACCACCATGGCGACATGGATTTCA